>QHOF01000256.1:0-2975 GCA_003219335.1 Verrucomicrobiota bacterium
AAATGAGCAAATGACAACTCAATAACAAAGAAAGACACCCGCGAATCACACGAATAAGCGCAGAAGGAGTCCTGCAACAAAAATCATTCGCGTTTATTCGCGTCATTCGCGGGCGAATGGGGTTGTCTTCGTGTTAATTCGTGTTGATTCGTGGTTAAATGAAAAGCAGATCCGCGCTTCAGTTCGTTCTCATTATCGGGATCGCAAACTTCTTCGCAGATTTTACCTACGAAGGCGCGCGCGGGATCATCGGTCCGTTTCTTGGCTCGTTAGGCGCGAGCGCGGCGATCGTTGGATTTGTCGCCGGCTTCGGCGAGCTCGTGGGCTACGGGTTGCGCTCGGTGTCGGGTTATTTCGCAGACAAGTCGCATCGGCATTGGGCGTTTGCGTTTGCGGGATACGCAATCAACATGCTCGCGGTTCCCGCGCTTGCCCTTGCCGGCCAATGGCAGCTTGCTTCTGGTCTCGTGGTGGCAGAGCGCGCCGGGCGCGGTGTTCGCAAGCCGACTGTGGAAGCGATGCTGTCGTACGCCGGAAAATCAATCGGCGCCGGATGGGTGTTTGGACTGAATGAAGCGCTCGACCAGGCAGGCGCGACCATCGGGCCGCTGCTGATGGCGCTGATTCTTTATCTGAACGGCGGGTTCCGGACCGGTTTCGGCGTGCTGCTGGTGCCGGCGTTGTTTTGTTTGGCGATTTTGGTCGTCGCACGACTGCTCCATCCGCGTCCGCACGAACTGGAGGAAGGCGCCCCGCACACTTTTGCCACCACCAATTTCACGCATGCTTACTGGATTTATCTCCTGGCCGGCGCATTGATTGCCGCTGGCTTTGCCGATTTTGCGCTGATCGGTTTTCATTTTCACAAGACTAACACTGTGCCGGCCGATTTGATTCCCGTGTTTTATGCCATCGCGATGGCGAGCAGCGCAGTGGCCTCAATCCCGCTGGGTCGCTTGTTCGATAGGTTCGGCGCGAATATTTCCATTTTCGCATTTCTCATCTCTGCCATCGCTGCGCCTCTTATCTTTCTAGGCGCAACTGTCTCTGCACTGATCGGAATGATTTTTTGGGGCATCGGAATGAGCGCGCAGAGTTCGCTGCTTCAAGCGATGCTCGCCGGCGTCATTCCACCTCAAAAACGAAGCACGGCATTTGGTTTATTCGATACTGGATACGGAATCGCTTGGTTTCTTGGGAGCACGACAATGGGGTTGCTTTACGACAAATCAGTCCTGGCTGTCGCGCTCTTTTCGGTTGTCCTTCAGCTTGCCGCGGTCCCCGTTCTTTTCATCGCCAATAAGCAGCCTTAAACGTCTCATGGATCCGTACGCAAAACCAAAAGAACGAGGGGTCGGCGCCCGACGACCGAAAATCCGCCACGTGCCGCATTCTGTCGAACCACGGACACGGCGAGAACGCCAGGCGGAAAAGCAAGCAGTAGCAGCGGAGCGACGCGCGATAAAAAAGGCAGCGCGCCACCATCTGAAACAGCAGCTGCTCGACGAGCTAGAAGAGCATGACTGAGGAAGCGCGCGGAGCTAACGAGCTCAAAAACGGCGGAACACCGCCGCACTTCAAAACACAAGTGAGAAATGTATGCTTGCGATCACGGTCACCCCGCGACTGCGAGAGAGTGCGGCCGCGTAAAAGGAGACGAGCCGCTCACCGCGCGAGGGGTAATATACGCGGCTTTGCCGCTTTACATTCTGCGGAACGCAATAGAATCAGTGCGGTGAAGTCCTTTATTTTTTCCTTTGCCGTTTTTGTTTTGCTCGCCACCGCAGAACAAAAAGCGGCGGCGCAGTCGCCCCCGGGGCGGAATCCCGATGTTTCGAACAAGGCGTTGATCACAAAATCAACCCCCAGCATCAATGCAGACACTTTTAAAAATCAAAGCGTGAACGCGGCAACAATCGCGCTGCACAAACTGGCGGACGATTATTACGCCTGGCGAAATGAAAATTATCCTGTCCGCAGCAGCGACATTGGGCTTCACACCTGGGACGATCGGCTCACCGATTATTCGCCGGCAAAAATCGCTGAGCGCGAGCAGCATGTCCGTTCCCTTCTGGAAAAAGTGCGCGCGATGAAGACCGACAGCTGGCCGAAGGACGAGCGCATCGACTGGCTGCTCTTCCGCGCGCAATTGGAGAATGTCGATTTTGGAGATCGCGTGCTCAAGTTCGAGCAGACAAACCCAGAGCTTTATACGGGCGAATGCACCAACGCCATCTTTTCGCTGCTGAAAAAGGAATATGACACACCGAGGAAACGCGCACTTGCTGCCGCCGCACGCCTCAAGCAGATGCCGTCGCTGCTGAAGCAAGGCCTTACTAACTTGCAAAGCCCGCTAAAACTTTATGCGCAGCTTGCGATCCAGTCGGCGCGCTCGATCGATCCGCTTTTGAACAAGAGCTTAATGGCGCTCGACGTTGGTCTCGCGCCTAACGAGCACGATGACCTGATCAAACCGCGCGACGCAGCGTTGGTCGCTTTGCACGGCTACGCCGATAAACTGGAAAAGCGCCTGCCAAAAATGGTCGATTTCGCGCCCATGGGCGAAGCGAACTACAACTACTATCTCAAACACGTCTTGCTTCTGCCGCTCAACGCCACGGAGGTGGAGATGATTGGCCGCGCTGAACTCGCGCGTTACCGCGCGCTGGAAGCGCTTCTTCCCGACCCGAAACTGGCTGATCCCGATCCGAAACGCGCCGCGCATATTCCGCCCGATCAGGAATCCTTCCTGAAAGCATACGAAAGTCGCGAAGCAGAGATAATCAGCTTCTTGAAGGAACACAATCTCGCGACCTTGCCGGATTATCTCGGTCCCTTTGAAATTCGACAGTTGCCTGAAGCGTTCAAACCGACCAGCCCGGGTGGTTTCATGAATCCGCCCGGCGTCTATGACAAGGACCCAACCGGTTTCTATTTCATCCCGACTTACAACCCGGAGTCGAAAAATTTTTATA
>QHOF01000256.1:2993-5161 GCA_003219335.1 Verrucomicrobiota bacterium
GACCCGAGACCGATCCTTGGACACGAAGGCATTCCCGGGCATTTTCTCCAGCTCTCAATTGCAAATCACTTAAATGACGAGATCCGGCGTCAGCACGAGGACACGGTGTTTGTCGAAGGCTGGGCGCTCTATGGCGAAGAGATGCTGCTGCGCACCGGCCTCTATCCAAACAACTCGCCGGCGCAGGGACAAGTCCTGCGTCTGGCGCGTTATCGTGCGGCGCGCATCGGGGTTGATGTAAACCTGCACACCGGTAAATGGAACTTCGAACAAGCAATCAAATATTTCATGGACGCTGGCGGACTGGATCGCGAAGCCGCCGAGGGCGAAGCGGCTGGCGCAGCTTCAAGTCCCACGCAAAAAATCAGCTACATCATCGGCAAATGGCAGATCATGAATCTGCTCGGCCGTTACAAGGATCGACAAGGCGAAAATTTCCGGCTCGGCCAATTCCACGATGACCTGATCAAGAACGGCAGCCTGCCAGTCTCCGTCATTGAATGGATTTTGCTCGACGATCCGACTGCGGTGCAGCGGGCAATGAAATGATATTGTAGGGCGTTTCTGTGAAACGCCCTGGCCTCCGCCGCGGCGGACGCCCTACAAGTATTCGGCCTTCATCAGTACAGGCTTTTCGCGATTGAGGGCTTCAGCGAAAGCGCTTCATAATTTCGCGCAAGCGATCGTGCGGCAGTGCTTCCACACGATGATTGTCGCGCCCGGTCATGGAGTGATTATCGACCAGCGCGTTGACGACAGCCTCTTCGGTGGCTTGCACGACGCCGGCGAAAAGCGGGTCGAGCAAATCATTGGGAATTGTTTGCACCTCATGCGTGATTTGATCTGGATTCGTAGCGTTCGGATTCGCAGTCGAAAACGCGATGAACAAATCGCCGGAACCATTTCCAGAAATTGTTCCCGTGCGCGCAAGGCCGAGCGATACCCGGCGGGCAAGTCGCTTTAATTGAGTTGGCAGCAGGGGCGCGTCCGTCGCGACCACCGCGATGCACGAGCCGCTTTCTTGTCCGCCAAAGAACGGATCCGCCGAGGTGGATTTGTAAACTTCGCCTGGAATTTCTTTACCCACCGGCACACCCGCGATGGTGAGTTGTGGGCGGCGACCGAAATTCGCCTGCAAGAATACGCCGACAACAAAACTTCGCGGCGGAGCGTCTTTGGATACGCGAATATCGACCTTACGCGAGGCAGTTCCATTTCCCCCTTTGAACTCGTAACAGATCATGCCAGTGCCGCCGCCAACGCTTCCTTCTTCAATGGCGCCGCCATGCGCCGTATCGAGCGCGTGCCAGACATCTTCCGGCTTCACGTGAAAGCCATTGATGTCATTAAGCCAGCCGTCCCACGTCTCGGCAACAACGGGCAAGCTCCACCAATACCCGGTCTTGTCAGCAGGCCCGTGATTGATCCGCCACGCGATGACCGCGTCACGCGCTACTCCGACGCTGTGCGTGTTTGTGATGACGATCGGCCCCTCAAGAAAGCCGCTCTCCTCGACCCACGCTGTGCCAGTCATTTCGCCGTTGCCATTTAAACTGAAGAATCCGGCGTAAACTGGATCATTCAGTGACGCACTGCCGCGCGGAATAATCGCGGTAACGCCGGTGCGCACCGGGCCTTTGCCAACCACGAGTTTTCCTTCGCCACTGATCAAAGTCGTGTAGCCTACTTCGACGCCGGCGACATCCGTGATCGAGTTCAGTTTTCCCGGCGTTCCTTCGAATGGAACACCCAAGTCGCGCGCGCGAACCGGCTTGCTCGTGATTCCTAGTGGCGGCGGCGAAGATTTCTGCGGTTCACGCGCATAAAACTCAAGCGCTGCCAGGAGCACGAGGCCTAATACGAAAGTGGTGACGATTTTACGAAACACCACTTGTCGCAAAGGCTACGATTCGAAAATCTCACGCACATCGAGCGTGAGTTCAGGGATGAGCGGAGTGCCGATTGTGTCGCCGATGCCGGCCGGCCGGACAAGCGTCAACTCGGTCCCTTGCAAGTTATAGATTTCGATCTTCTGCTGCCGCGGTTCAACGAACCATAACTCTTTTACGCCGGCCGCAGCGTATCCTTCGCGCTTTGGGACGCGATCGAGTCGGGCCGTGCTGGGCGACAGCACTTCGATCGCTAGGTCGGGCGCGCCGGTTGCCCCT
>QHOF01000256.1:5167-5804 GCA_003219335.1 Verrucomicrobiota bacterium
AAAATTCCCGCACGCTTGTTCGAAACAAAATAGACGTCCGGCTCATACACTTCTGTAGAACCAAGTTCCACATCCGATGGCGCAATAGTCACCTTACCGACCGGATGGCTACGCAAATGTTCGCGTATCGCAGAGGCGATGTTAAGGGCGATTTGTTGATGTTGCCAGCGCGGCGCTGGTGACATGAAAAGTTCTCCTTTGATGGGCTGAAAATAAGGTGGCCCTTCCGGGAGCTGCCGGAATTCGTCAGCGGTCATCCGCTGGTGAGTAGTCGGGAGCATTACTCCAAAAATTTCCCCTGCTTCCATCAACTATCAACTACCAACTGTCCGCGTTTCCGTCTAGATTAATCGCGTGAGCTACGAGGTTTTCGCACGGAAATATCGCCCGCAGACGTTTGACGATCTGGTGGGGCAAACGCATGTCTCGCGCACGCTCAAAAATGCGGTGGCACAGAACCGTCTGGCGCACGCTTATCTGTTTGTCGGGCCGCGCGGGGTTGGGAAAACATCGACCGCGCGCATCCTGGCAAAGTCGCTCAATTGCGTGAAAGGCCCGACGGTCACGCCATGCGGGGAATGCGATAACTGCCGCGAGATCGCCGCGGGGAACAGTCTCGACGTGATCGAGATTGACG
>QHOF01000256.1:5827-13600 GCA_003219335.1 Verrucomicrobiota bacterium
CGTCCCTTATGCTCCGGCGAAAGGTCGCTACAAAATTTATCTGATCGATGAGGTGCACATGCTCTCGGCGGCAGCGTTTAACGCGCTTTTGAAAACGCTGGAAGAACCGCCCCAGCATGTGAAATTTATTTTCGCGACGACTGAGCCGCAGAAAGTTTTGCCAACCATCCTGAGCCGCTGCCAGCGATTCGATCTCCACCGCATCCCGGCAAACCTGATCTCGCAGCATCTGCAATTCATCGCTAGGAAAGAAAAGATCGCGCTGGAGCCGGCGGCTGCGCATGCAATCGCGCGCGGCGCAGAAGGCGGCCTTCGCGATGCAGAATCGATGCTCGATCAGCTGGTGGCGTTTTGCGGAGATAAGATCAGTGAGAGCGACGTCCTTAGCGTTTTTGGATTCACCAGCGAACAAACGGTGGCCGATCTCACAGAGCGAATTTTGCGCGGAAAAACACCGGAGGCGATCGATCTGTTGCATCAGCAAAGCGAAAGCGGAAAAGACATGATGCGGCTCATGTCCGACCTGATCGCTTATCTGCGCGATCTGCTCGTGTTCAAAGCCAAACCCGACGCGCTCAAGGAGGACGTTGATCCTGACGCGCAAAAGTCACTGGCCGCGCATGCGGAGCTGATCGCCACCGATCGGTTGCTCGAACTGATCGATCAATTCGCCGCCGCCGAAGGCCGCATGAAATGGGCGCCGAACAAGAAGCTCTACTTCGAAGTGGCGATCATCAAGGCCATCCAGGGCCTGGGGCAGGTCACGCTCGATGAAGTGATCGAAAAATTGGGCGAACTGCGTGGCGGAAAATCTGTAGCCGACACTGTTGATGCCGATGGGGAAGGATCGGCTGCGGCGAGTAAGGCCGGGATCACCGATCCCGGCTACAGCAAAGCGCGCGTCGAGGAGACGGCTGCGAGCGTTGATCCTGAAAAGCTTTGGCGACAGGTTCTGGCCAAAATTCCGGCTAAAAGCTTTTTGCGAACTTTGTGCGAACTGGTTAGCCCGGTCGGAATCGATGGCCGCAATTTCCTGCTGGGCCATTCGCCAGATGACAAATCAAAGGTTGAAGCGGTGGCAAGCGTAAGCAATCGCCGGCAGCTGGAATCGCTTCTTCGGGAAGTAAGCGGACGCGATTGGTCGGTGAAGTTTGTCGCGAAAGACGGAATCCGTTCTAGTGATGCCGCTATCTCCGAAGTTGGGAAATCGGCGGAATCTTTCAAAGACGATCCGCTGATCCGTGAAGCCATCGAGCTGTTCAACGCGCAAGTGAGATAGCAGGCGATTCACTTCTCGCTATTCACCAATCACCCTTCACAATTCAGCTCGCTGGCAGTTTCCCGGATCATTTCCCACGCCTTCCGCAGATGTTCTTCGGTCGTGAGCACGTTACCCAAACCAATTCGCATCACCGTTCGGCCGCGCAATTTGGTTTGCGTGAGATAAGCGCGTCCGCTCGCGTTAATGCGTTCCACGATCTCGCTGTTCAATTTGTCGAGCGTCTCTTCTGTAGCCGGGGTCGGTGACCCCGGCCCGGCATCATCCCGACGTGTCGGGACTACAGCGTGCACAAATCGAAAGCACACCACGCCCATACTGACCGACGCCGCCAGCTCGAAGCAATTGTCGCTCTTGATCCAATCCGCCAAAACGTGCGCGAGCCGGACCGATTCACGCAGCCGCAAGGCTATTCCCTCCCGGCCCAGGCTACGGAAGATGACCCACGCTTTGAGCGCGCGGAACCGCCTGCCGAGTTGAATGCCGTAGTCCATATAGTTTCTTGCGGCTTGCATGGTGTCGCCGCGTAAAACGTCCGGCGGCGCGAGAGTGAAGACACGGCGCAACCGTTCAAGATCGCGCACGTAAAGCACGCTGAAATCGAGCGGCACAAAAAGGCTCTTGTGCGGGTTGATGATGATTGAATCGGCGTCGCTCCAACCTTCTGTGATCCATTTGAATTCCGGCAGAATTGCGAACCCGCCGCCGTATGCAGCATCGATGTGCAGCCACATTTCTTCGTCGCGGCAGAGACGCGCCAACTTTGCGATAGGATCGACGCTCGCAGTCGAAGTTGTCCCGGCTGTGGCTACGACGGCAATCGGCTTGAAACCTGATTGTCGATCCTCCGTGATTGTTTTGCGCAGGACCGACACTTCCATGCGAAATTCACTATCGCTGGGAACGCGGCGCACATTGTCCTTGCCGATGCCGAGCGCGATCGCTGCTTTCTCGGCCGCATTGTGCGCTTGATCGGAAGTGTAAATTCGAAAAGGCGGAAGATCGCTGCGACCAGCGAGGCCCAGTTTGCGGATGGACGGCGCCGCCTGCTCGCGTGCGACGGCGAGGGCGTGCATGATCCCGACCGAAGCCGTGTCGTACACCACGCCATCAAAATCTTTGGGCAGACGGACCCATTGCCGGATCCAATCTATGACGACCGTTTCGAGTTCCGTCGCAGCCGGGCAGGTGCGCCACGTCATCGCGTTGACATTCAGCGGCGCGCTCATGATCTCGCCGAGAATTCCCGGCGCGGTAGTCGTCCAGCCGAAATAGCCGAGAAACATCGGATGACTCCAGTGCGCCATGCCAGGAACAATCAGCCGATCGACGTCGTCGAGAATTTTCCCGAATGGTTCGCCTTCTTCGGGCGCTTGCGCCGGAAGCTGCGCACTAATGGTGCCTGGTTTGTCGTTAGGCGCGACGTGCAGCGATTCTATGTTTTCTCGAAAATCCGCAATCCAATCCGCAAGTTCGTGTAACTGTCTGCGGAATTCCTCTGGCGGCGTGTCTCCGAGCGATTGTGAATCTTTCATTCTCTTTGTAGCCGTCTGCCCTGTGGGCGACGCCGACTTGGAAATGATTAACATATCAGTGCCACGCCTCCCACAGGGAAGCGGCTACAGCTAGAAAGCAAAGCCAAAACTGAAATGGAACGCGCCGAAATCTTCGTCCGGGCGCGGATCGGGATTGATTCCATAATCGAGGCGAATCGGACCGACCGGCAGCTTGTAGCGCAAGCCCGCTCCGATCGCATAACGCATATCATTGAGGCCAATGTCCTCGGAGGTCGGCAAAAGATTGCCCGCATCAGTGAATATTGCGCCCTGCAGTTCTCCCAGAATCGGAAAGGTGTATTCAACATTGAAAACAGTGAAAAATTCTCCGCCGACGGGATGACCATGATTATCGTGCGGGCCAAGCTCGCGTTCGCCGAAACTGCGCACGGTTGTGGCGCCGCCATTGAAGAAACGTTCGTCAATGGGAATGGCAGTCGCTTCGTCGGTGCCGCTGGTTGTGAGCGAATGGATGATACCGACACGCGCGCCAAATGCGATCGAAGATTGCCGGAACCACCTCTGCACAGGTGTGCCGCGAGGTTGTTCTTCCACCACGCCCGGCGTGAGCGGCTTGGGTCCAAATGGAAGATAATAACCAACTCGCATCGTGCCGCGGACATATTCGATATCGCTCCCTAACGCTTTCGGAGCCAAATCCAACGTGTTATTAATCAAGAAGCCACGCGGCGTCACATATGGGCTCTCACGCAAATCCAGCGTGTTAGTGAGCCCGATAGTGTTTACGAGATACCCTGTTGGGCCCAGGAGGAAATCCGGCTTGATCTGTGAGTCGGTGATCTTCACATGTCGAACGGCAAGGATCAGGGCAGCCTCATCGTATTTCGTAATTTTGCGGCTCAGTTCCAATCGTCCGCCTAACTCGAATTTTGAGTAGCCATCATAATCAAACGTCAGCGCATACGCTCGCGCTTTGAACACGAAGTCTGTGTCAAGGAAGAAGGGATCCTCGTACAGAATTTCGGCTCGATAGCTGCGTTGCGAAACCTCTTCGATCGTTGCAGACCCTGCACGGCCGGTGCCGAACAGGTCGCGATCGCCGACCTGCACACCGGCGAGTGCGCCTTCGTAGGTATCGAATCCGCCCCAGAAACCAAATTCCTTGCTCTTGGCTTGCTCAGCTGAAATATCCAGTCGCAACAAATTTCCATCCACAGGCACCGGCTTGATCTGCAACAGATTGTAAAGGCCCGTCTTCATCAGGGTGCGAAATCGCTCATCGAGAACATCGGGGCTGTAGGTTTTTCCCCGCAATCTCGTGAATCGTTTCGTCACAAAACTGGGATGCAACCGCTGCAAGCCGCTCACCGTCACACCGTCGAAACGATAAACTGGCCCCGCCGAGATGGCGATTTCCACCGGTACGCGCCCGTTCACAGCGTCCTCCGGCGCGCCGTTCGCCTCGACCTCGACGTCGTAATAGCCGCGCGCTTTGAAATACGCCTGGAGACGCCGCGGAATATCCTCCACACGCGCGTCAGTGTAAGGCCGCTGGAGCAGATCGATTATTTGTCCACGGAGCGTTTGCACATCGTAAATGATCTGCCCGGAAAACGAGATTCTGCCGAAAAAGTATTGCCGCCCCTCGTGAATCGGAACGACGACGTCAACCTCATTGTTTTGCGCCTGAAACTTGGAACGCGGCGGATCGACGGCCACGTCCAAAAAACCTTCCGCCAGATAAAATCGCTGCACCAGATGGGCGCCTTCCTCCATATCGGCGGCCACAAACGGCAACCGTTTCTCAAGCTTGGAATATCGCTCGCGAGTCGGACCGACCATGTAATCGAAAAGTTTCTCCGCAGGCTCGTGTGTGTTTCCATCGAAGATCACAGTGCGTAGCATGAAGCGCGGACCTTCTGCGATATCCAGACGCAACCGACTCGATGATTCGACCACATAGTGCACATCCACCTTCGTGTAGCCGTGTTTTCGGTAGAAAACTTCGAGGAAAAACGCGAGATCGTCTGCGCGCGCGGGGCTTAGCCCGAAATCCTCGATGGTGGTGATCTCCTCTTTCAGCGCGGTGCGCAGTTCCTTGTCCTTGAACGCCTGCTCACCGCGAAATTCGATGATGCTTGTCTGCTTCGCGCGTTTCTCCTTTTCCTTTGCGACTGCTCGCTGCGCTTTTTGTCGCTTCTCAGGTCGCACCACATCTACAGCGCCCCGCGCCGTAAGCTGAAATACAAGAGCCATGCTGCCAAGAGTGAAAATGATCCTGCATCGCATCTCAGGCTCCTAGCGAAATCGAATCAGATATTTCAGTCTGCCCCGAAAATCGCCTCGAACGCCGACATCGCCGCTGAGCACAAAGTGATCGTCGATCTTAAAGCGCACCGTCGCCTGCTGTTGACCAGTTCGTGGATCAACCGTCCCCAAATCCAGATCCAACCGATTGTAAGCGGTGTTGCTCTGGGTTGGCTCCCCTTTTTTGACGATTTTCCGGTAAAGCTGTTGCACCAGCAACATGGCGGCCCGTCCAGCCAGAACGTTGCCGGTCGAAAGTTCCTGTCTCGTTGCACCAGTGGCGATCAACGAAATGATTTCCTCCTGCGCCAGAGGCGGTTCACTGGTGAAAACCGCTTCTGGTGAATCCACGGTTCCGTAAACGTAAACGCGCACTGTGTAATCGCGGATGACCGACGTGCCCTGGAGATTGATTCGCGGGTTCATCGGATCGCTCGGATCGAAAGTGAGCAAGCCGTTGGTGACCTGAAGCCGGCTGAACGGCAAAGTCGCCTCCACATTCTGCATCTGCACCAAACCCTGCAACTGCGGATGCAGGCCCGTTCCCGTCAACTTCAGATCGCCGGTCGCGCCGCCGGTCGCTAAATTGCCGCGAACGAGGACCGGATCTTTGGTCTTGATTGCGACATCAAATTTCCAGTCGCGCAACGGCGGGGTCGTCACAGAAATTTCGGGACGCGCCGAGGGCGGCTGCGGCGCGGGCCGGCCCGGCAAGCCGATCGGGATCAAATCAATGTTCTTCAAAATCTGACTGTTCGTCATCGCCACGTTGCCGGTGACTGTCGCTGTCGCGAATGGGCCCGCGATCTTGAGGTCTGCATCCGCCCGCGCTGTGAGCGTATCGTTTCGCGCAACCAGCACGCTCTCGGCTTTGAGTTGCAAATCCAGAGTCGGTTCCGTGAGCTTGGGAAACGTGACTCGGCCAGTCATTCTGAAGGGGCCACCGGCCAGATCGCCTGCGAATCGATCCAGACTCAGCGCGTTCTGTGCGAAGACCAGGCGCGCATTAAAATTCCGGAGCGCGGGAAGAGTCGCGTTTGTAAAGCGCGCCACGTTCACTGTCATGTCCCCTGCCCCGCTTAAGATGGGATGACCAAGCGTCCCGCTGACATCGACGTCCAGCCCAAGATTCCCATCCAGCTGCTCGAGCTCCGGAGCAAATTGCCGAACAAAATTCACAGACGTTCGCGGGATACGCGCCTTCGCAGTGATTGGCGTGTCGTCGGGTATCTTTCGAGCGCGAATGATCCTTGGCAGATCAAACGGCATACTCGCGTTCAACTCCGCCGGCTGAATCCGCGCCTGCTGCAATTTGCCCGATGCTGTCAGCCGATTCTGCGTCGCTTGCGCGGTCAGCTCGAAAGTCGCCGGCTCCATCTTCGGCCATTGCTCATTTCGCAAATCTATCGCCTGCACGTCGAGCCGTGCGTTCAGGTCGGCCACCGTTCCGTCCGCGTTGAGCCTCGCGTTCACGATGCCGGACATCGCCGGTTTCACCCCGAGATCATCAAACAATCTTTTAAGATCGAGATTTTCAGATTGAACGATCGCAGAAACTTTTCCGGATGATGGAATGACTGGAGCGTTGGTGCCGAGATTTTTCCACACAAACGGGACGGAAACGTAACCGTAGGCGTAGTTCGTAGGTTCCGCGGGCGAGGCACGCTCGCCGGGCGCGCCGGTGCGAGCAGCCTCCCGCGGTTGCGAGACGCCAGCCTGATTAAGTTGGATCTTGTCGATCTCGAGCGTGTCGTCTTTCGTACGCGCGATGGCATGAAAATCCATGTTGCCGGTGGCGAAAAAAATAATCGGCACATCAAGGCCGTCGGGCGAATAGGACGCATCGACGTTTGCCTGGACGGATTGCAAATTTCCATAGCGCCCCTTTTGCAACGCGAAGTTCAATTTCCCCGAGTTCTCCCAAGGAGCGACGGCTTGGGCAACCGTCGATTTCGAGCTTGACGGCTGGGAAGCCGTCACTCCTTGTCCCTCGCCTTCCCAGTTCAATGTGACTGAGCCTGCGAGCTCATTCTGATTGCCAGCGGCTCGAAGCAACGGCTGGAGTGCGGATAAATTCGCCACGCTTGCGGACACTTTGCCGCTGTAGTGATAGGGACGCTGCAAATTGAGCCTGCCAGCCGCGTTGATGAAGTCGGTATCGTTCAGCGTTGCACTGCAATCATTGAGATAGATCACGTTATTGGAAATCGCGCACTGGCTGCTGAGCTGTCGGAAAACCAAATCGCGCATCCTGAGATTTGAGCCGAACACCCACATTTGGCCGTTGGCGATCTGTTGTTTCCATTGAAGCTGCCCCGCTAGTTGCAACGGACCTCTGATTCTGTTTGGAGAATTGGCAACCCAGAAGTCGCCTGCCTCAGGCGCATTCAAAACGACGTCCAGCTCCGCGGGTTGCGAAGAAAATTTGCTGACTTCCGCCGGCAACAGATACCGGCCGCGAACATTCAGTTCATTTTGGTTGCGCCGTAGATTCAGCCGGTCGAGTCCGAGAATGTCATCGTTTCCGTTAAGCGATCCTTCTGCCGAATCAACGATGTAATCCCGATAACGTAGGCCGGTTAAATCGGCCTCCATTGCTGTACGAAGGTCTGCGAACCACGGTCTTTTAGTATCGCCGCGCGCAATGCGCTTGGACGCGCGAAGGGTACA
>QHOF01000256.1:13849-16121 GCA_003219335.1 Verrucomicrobiota bacterium
ATATGGCTCTCCCGTGCCCTGCGGATAGTTCTACAACGCCGCGGTCGAAAGCGATTTGCGGTTGACGCACATTGCTGATCTGCAACGACATTGTTCCGTTCCAAGTGCGCGGCGCATCGATCACGCCCGAGCAATCGAGCACGAGCCGCTCAATTTCGCCTGAGAGATAATTCTCAGGAAGAATGAGGAATTTGTTCAGTGATTCGGACGCAACTTTCTCAGCAGCCACCTTTATTTTCGCGTCCAGCGAAGACTGTGTTTCCGTTAAGCCAGCAGACGCCGACAATTGGCCACCACCCACCGTGCAATTGAGATTAATCGCAAGCGCATTGTTGTCGATTCGTGACGCATCAATGTTCAGAAGATGCAGTTGCTCCTGATCACTCAAGACGAAGTCTCGCAGAACAAGCTCCTTGTTGATGTAAGAAGTTTGCCCGGAAATCCTCGACCAACTGTCGCCGGATCGGAGCTGGAGTGTTTCAATCCGCAGATCGCCCGGATGGCGCGGATTCAACTCCAGGTCGGCGTGCTCAACCACGAAATCGTTTGGCTGGTTTCTGACGACCAAGGTGGCGTCCGTCAGGCGGATTTTCTCTGGGAAAAACCTGGGCAATCTCAATCGCGGTTTTGGCGGGCGCGGCCGCAGCGGCGTTTTAGAGGGGTTCAAGACAATGCGCGCCGAGCGCGCTTTCACATCGTTGAACAGGTGTGGCAGACCATGCCGCGCAAAACCCAACAGATTGTAATCAAGATAGAGATAGTCGATGTCGATCGATTCAATTCCTGAAGGACCAACCGCAAACGCACGCAGGTTGTGGATCGCTACGTGGCTGAACGGATTTCCTTCAACCCGAAAATCGGCTTTTAGATTTTGCTTTGCGGCGTAGCGCAGCGCAATCTGCCGCCCGATTGCCAGCAAAATTGGCCGATGCAAAAGGATCAGGAGCACCACGCATATACCAACTCCGGCCGCCACGCGACGCCAGACCCGCCCACGGCGCTGCACCTTCGCCTGATCGTCCTCGGCCACAGAACGACTCTATTGCCACCCCGCCCTAGAGCAAAGAGCAAATGGCAGAGTCAGGCGCCCAACACTCCAGCGTTGCACCCAACGAGCTCTCGCATCACGCTGTCTTGAGCACGGACCGATGAATCCCGATAAGCTTTTTGATTATCTCGAAGGCCGATTATCGCCGGCTGAGCGCGCTGCTTTGGAAGAACAATTGATCTATGACAGGCAGTTGCAGCGGGAACTGGTGATAGCTCGACAGATTCACGCCGGTATGCGGGGCGATTCTCGCGAAGTTATGTTGCCAGCACGAGCGGATGTAACGGAGCAGGGCCGCAAAATGGCGCTGCGGGTAGGGGTTGCGTTCATCATTCTCATGGCTGTCAATGTGGGATTCGGTCTCTGGCTGATCGCCAGACACGAAACCAGGAGCCCGAATCGCGCGCTGCTCGAGAAGCAAATGCGAGAGCAAATCGCGAAATCTATCGAGCATGCGGCGGCCACGCTTACGCAACCACCGAAGGTCTTCGGCGTAAGCGAAATCATAATCCCAGCCGCCACCGGCAAACTGGATGCGGTCGCAGATGAAGTGGTCACGATCACTTCTCGGCTAGGCGGTTCCGCTACTAAAGGCCTTCTAGACCGGGGCCGGCTCAGCGTCGTTGTCGATCTTCCATCCAATCGGGAGCCGGAATTTCGCGCGGCGATTGCGCCGATAGGCGCGCAACCATCACCGGGGTCGCCGACCCCGACTACAGCGGAGAAGAAGAGCTTTGTCGTGCAGATCATCGAGAAGGAAACCAAGTAGCGAGACTTTCCAAGGCGATTACAGCCTTTGTTTCCTTCGTTGCCTTCTGTAAAAATCCTGCCGCTATCTCATGATTGCGGTCACGTTTGCTTTACCCTCCGAAAGCTCGGAATTCTTGCGTTGCCTGAGCAACAAATCCCGCGCTGATCGCAATGGCATCCGCACAATTCGCGGCACGATCGACAGTCACGACATTGAAGTGCTTCACACCGGTGTCGGAGAAAAAACTTGCCGGCAGCGCATCGCAAAATTTTTGCAAGATCGACAGTTCGACCTTTTGATCAGCACCGGATTTGCGGGCGCCCTTACCAATCAACTGCAACTCGGCGACCTCTTGCTGGCGCAAAATTTCTCGACCATCGACCTGGGCGCGAAACGCTCATCACTTTCAAGCTCGCCGATTCACATGGCCGATTTGTTAACGGTGCCCGGGTTGATCGATTCAAGTGACGAAC
>QHOF01000257.1 GCA_003219335.1 Verrucomicrobiota bacterium
AGGTGTCGGACTTACTACCGCGTGGGCGATGGAATCGGCGAACTATACTCTATTGCGGGAGATGGAGTTGGCGAAGTTACCTCCGCCGCAGGAGACGCTGCCGCGCCGGACATCTGCCACTTCTGTATTGCTTCCGACTTGCGCTGTCTTTGGCTCTGCAACTCTTCCGGCCCACGCTGTCCCTGAGAGAGTCGCTCTTGTTTCGGTCTGTCTTTTTCAGCTCTTGCAGCATCCACCTGCGAGCGGTCAGGAATCAGGGACCGAAACTCGGGAGGAAGCTGTTGTATTCTGCGGTCTCTTTCAGCTTGCACCTGCGCGGCGTCGGGGGTCTGGGCCTGAACGCACGGAGGGGTCCTGCGGATTTTCGCAATAGCTTTCTCTCTTTCGGCCAACGATCTGTCTCTTTCATGTAACGCTTTCTCTCTTTCGTCTAACGCTGTCTCGCGCGTGTCCAGCTCCGTTTTTCGTTGAGCCAGTTGTTGTTCAGCGGCTGAACCTTGTTTTTGGCAGGCGCAAATCATCGCGAAAGCGATGAGCATCGAAACGATTTCGGTAATTGCGAGCAAGAAAACTGAGGGGCAATGGCTAGTAAAACGAAACTTAACGCGCCTGCGGCGTTGGTGAAGTTGCCGCTCGCAGTACGAGCGTCTCCAACTCGGACAAGCGGATGTTATCGAGGGCAAAAACGGCAAAGGCGTTCGCCGCAGGGGCGAACGCCTTTCCAATTCACAATTCACCTCGGTGCCTAGCACACAAGGCCGTTCTACCTGGGCAACTTTACGGTTTGTTCGTGACCACTTGTGGCGCCGGTTTGCTCACCTCAAGCTGGGCGCTCACTCTCTGGATTTGAGCGGCCTGCTCTTTTAGCTGCGCAACCATCGTCTGCACTTCGCTTTTTAGTTGGCTGATGCTCGCCTGCTGTTCCTCGATTTTCTTCTGTAGTTCCCCGACTTCTTTGGCCCCTGCAAAGTCACCACCCCATCCTAGTTGGCCGGTTGTTGTGTCGATGGTAAGGACGGGAGTGCCAAAGCCAATGGGCAGAGGTCCATTCGGCAAGATACCACCGATAAAACACTGAGCGCTGCTGGGGTTGCCGATCCGGATTGTATCGT
This sequence comes from Verrucomicrobiota bacterium, assembly GCA_003219335.1. Lineage (GTDB taxonomy): Bacteria > Verrucomicrobiota > Verrucomicrobiia > Chthoniobacterales > UBA10450 > Udaeobacter. The sequence goes on from QHOF01000257.1 coordinate 1,113, forward strand.
TCTCGTCACCCACGAAGATGTCCGAGCCGATGTACGTGTTTCTTTCGCCCGTGACCAGACCATCTCCGGCAAAATCGCCGACGGCCGTGTTGCCATAGCCGTCCACGAGAGTGTTTAGGGCTAGATCACCGAAGGCATTGTTATCGTCGCCGGTAAAGAATGTTCCCGCGCCGAGGAGGGCGGCGAGCGCGCCACGGCCATGGGCGTTGTTGAAGTTTCCGTCGACGTTACCAAAGAGCGCAAAGACGCCGACAGCATTGTTGTCGCTGGCGACGGTGTTATAGAGGAGCGCGTCAGTTCCAACGGCCACGTTCTGTGTGCCGGTGGTGTTGAGCAACAGCGCTACAGTGCCAACAGCGGTATTGGAATCACCTGTGTTGAGGACCAGCGCTCCCGCGCCGACACCGGTGTTGTAGTTGCCGCCACCGACTGAATAGAGCGAATACCAACCCACTCCCGTGTTTCCCAACCCGGTCCCGAGCAAATTAAGGGCGTTGCACCCTTCCGCTGTCGTGAACCCGGGATAGCATCCGTCCGGCCCCGGAACAACTGCTGCCTGCATTTGTGGCAAAAACGCAAAGCAGGCGAGCACGGACAGGATCATTGCAAATATTGTTAAGCTGCTGCGATTTTTCATAAGCTAAGTTTTCCTTTCATTATTTTGGCCTTCCCTGAGTTCCCCATGAAGAACTCATTTCCGGCCGTTCATGTTAGTGTTGGCTTTGCATGCCCGTAGCAAAACCTGCCCGCGAACGTTTTGCCAAAAATGCAGATGCGATGTCAAGAATAAAAGTTAATATTCTTTTCGGGGGCGAAAAAGATCACATGGGGCGGCCGGGATGAACATTCGCCACTACAGTCCGCCACAGGACGGGTTCGCCGAGGCGAACTTGATTCGATCACCTTCGCGGATTAAGCGTGCTTCCAGTCATGTCCCGGTTACCGGCATCTTCGACCAATGAAATTCTGCGTGCTCACTGCGCCGCGATCGCGAAAGAAGAAGCCGCACTGCGCGAAGGTGGCGGCAAGGCCGGGCACGAGCCGCAAGATGGGCCGGCTGCCTGTGCGCGAGCGGCTGAGTCGCCTGCTGGACAAGGACTCGCCGTTTTTCGAGATCGGTCTCTGGGCCGCCTACAAAATGTACGAGCAATGGGGCAAAATTCTGGCCGCGGGCGTGGTCACGGGTATTGGGAATATTGAAGGTGTTCCGTGCATGATTGTCGCGAATGACGCCACCGTGAAAGCTGGCGCGTTCTTTCCGCAAACCACCAAAAAGGTGATTCGCGCCCAGCGGATCGCATTCGAGTGCGCGCTCCTAATCATTTATCTTGTCGATTCCGCTGGCGTGTTTCTTCCGATGCAGGATGAAATTTTTCCAGATGAAGACGATTTTGGCCGGATCTTTCGCAATAACTCGGTCATTTCCGCGGCCGGCATTCCGCAGTTTGCCGCCATCATGGGCAATTGCGTCGCCGGCGGAGCTTATCTACCGGTGCTATGCGACAAGATTTTGATGACCAAGGGCAGCGGGCTTTATCTCGCCGGTCCTTCTTTGGTGAAGGCTGCCATTGGTCAGGTAGTCGATGCGGAAGAACTGGGTGGCGCACAAATGCATGCGGAGATAAGCGGGACAGTGGACTTTTTTGAAAAGGATGATCCGTCGTGTCTCAAACGCTTGCGGTCGCTCATCGCGCTCCTGCCTGAGGCGAAATCGAGCGGCGCGCTTCCTTCGGCTTCGCTCAGGACAAGCTCAGATCGCGCCCTACCGAAACCGTCGAAACCGGCGAAGGATCCGGACACGGTTTATGATCTGATTAGCTTCGACGGCCAGAAAAACTACGATGCGCGCGATCTGCTGGCTAGGATCATCGATGCGGATTCAATGGACGAATACAAAGCCGACTATGGCAAGACGATCGTGACTGCGTACGCGCGCATCAATGGGCGACCCGTGGGGATTGTTGCCAACCAGCGTATTCAGGTCAGGACGAAGAAGGAAGGTATTCAGATGGGCGGCGTCATTTACTCGGATAGCGCTGATAAGGCGGCGCGTTTTATAATGGACTGCAATCAAACCGGGTTGCCGATCGTCTTTTTTCAGGACGTCAGCGGTTTCATGGTCGGTCGGGACGCGGAAGAAAGCGGCATCATTCGCAGTGGCGCGAAGCTGGTGAACGCGGTGAGCAATTCCATTGTGCCGAAGATCACGGTGATTGTAGGCGGGTCGTTTGGCGCCGGGAATTACGCCATGTGCGGCAAGGCATACGATCCGCGATTCATCGTTGCGTGGCCGACTGCGCGCTACGCGGTGATGGGCGCCGCACAGGCGTCGGACACTGTGTTTGCCATTCTGGCCCGCGCCCGCGAACGAGGCGATAAAAAAGCTACCCCCGAAGAGCTCGAGGAACTTCGGGCAAAAGTGAAACAGAGTTACGAAGAACAAACCGACATCCGCTACGGCGCCGCGCGCGGCTGGGTGGACGCGATCATTCAGCCGCACGAAACGCGCGATGTTCTTATTCGCTTGTTGCAATACGTATCGCGCCCGACGCCCGAGGGGCGCTTTCATACTGGCGTGATCCAAGTTTAGACCATTTAGCGATTTAACTAGTTAACGATTTAACGATTGTAACTTTTGCAACGATGTAACGCTTGTAACCAACTCATGCCCGTCGTTCTGATCGAAAAACAAACGCCGCAAATCACGGTCGTAACGCTCAACCGGCCTGAACGGCGTAATGCCCTTACTCTCGAGCTACTCACGCAACTGCACGCCGCGATTAAAGTCGCTTCGGAACAACCGGAACAGCGTGTGATCATCTTGCGCGGTGCAGGCGCAGCTTTTTGCACCGGCCTCGATTTGAAAGAAGCGGCCGACCACACGAAAGCACACGCGACCGCGGAGATGGTGGCGAATACTTTGATCGCCATCAGCGCAACACGTCTCGTCACCATTGCGGCAGTGCATGGCGCGGCGGTTGCAGGCGGCGCAGGCATCATGTCTGCGTGCGATTTTGTCGTGGCGGCAGAGAAAACGAAGATTGGCTATCCCGAGGTGCGCCGCGGGCTGGTTGCCGGCTTGATCATGACTTTCCTGCGCCGGCAGGTAGGCGAACGTAACATGCGCGAATTGTTGTTAGGCTCGGAGTTAATCGACGCCGAGCGCGCCAGGGGAATCGGCCTTGTAAATCATGTAGTCGCACGGGACGATGTGATGAGCGAAGCGCAAAAGTTTGCACAATCGGTTTTGCAAGGCGCGCCCGGCGCGGTGGCGCAGACGAAAAGCCTGGTGGAGGAACTCTGGTGGCGTTCCGTGAAGGATGATGTCGATCTCGCGTTGAAGTATCATTTGCAAGCGCGTGAATCGACCGAAGCCCGCGAAGGCATCGCCGCCTTTAACGAAAAGCGCAAGCCGAAATGGGTAGTGTAGCAGTGTTCACACGCGCAAGCGCAAACCAAGGAGAGGCGGTTTCCAATCCGCCCTTTTTGTGCGCGGCGGACTAGAGACCGCCGCTCCTTGCTTTGCTCTCTTTAGAATTCGACGAACTCCCTGGGATAATGTGACAGATCCAGTTTCTCTTCCGCGGGATTGAGTCTTATTCCCCATTGCTTCATGGCCAGTGCAAATAGCGTCCAGCATTTTTTACCGTCGACAGTGATCATCTGTCTGATTCGTCCCCATAATGAGCAACTCTAAAGATGTTGAGCACGGACGGTCAAGGCAATGATATTCGGGCCGGTGGCGCATAAGCGTCTTCAAATCTGGACAAGCATGCGCAAGCATGCTGCCGTGCGAGCTTGAACAAGGGATGATGATGAGAACGATCGAAAGATTGATGCGCAATTGGCGGCCCCGGGTTGGATGGGGCGTCCCTGCGGCATGGTTGACGCTTTGCGCGGTTTGGAGCTCGACGTGGCTTGCCATTAAGATTGGCCTCCGCGACCTGCCGCCGATTTCGTTCGTGGCGATTCGTTTTCTCATCGCGATCGTCGTGCTGGTAGCAGTATCGGCCGGCCGTACACGGTTGCTTCCTATGCGCCGCAACGATTACGCAATGCTCGCGATCACAGGAATCCTCATGTTCGCTGTGAACTACACTTTGCTGTTCTGGGCGGAGCTACACGTCTCATCAGGTCTGGCAGCTGTGCTCCAGGCAACCATCCCGATCTTCGGCATGATCTTCGCGCATTGGATGCTGCCGGATGAACCGCTGCGGTTGCAAAAGCTTGGCGGCGCACTCGTCGCGCTTGCGGGCGTGACTCTGATCTGTGGCCGACTGCTCGGTTTCAACGGCCCGCTGGCTTTCTGGGGCGGGGTAGGAGTTGTTTTCGGAGCTGCCAGCGCCGCCTTCGCCAACGTTGAGGTCAAGGCGCGTTCCATCCAGCTCGCGCCCGCCATGCTGGCCGCGTGGCAGATGATTTTCGGAATTGCGCCCTTGTTGGTTCTTGGGTTTGCCGTCGAAGGAAATCCGGCACGCTTTCACTGGACAGCCATGTCGGTGTTCTGCCTGCTGTACCTGGCCGTTATGGGATCGGCGCTTACGTTTCTGCTTCTCTATTGGTTGTTGCCTCGATTGAAGGTGGCGCAACTGCAACGCATCTCCCTTATCACGCCTCCTGGTGCGGTCATGTTCGGCTGGTTGTTAGGCAGTGAAACGTTTCCCGTCTCGTCCCTGCTAGGCACAGCCCTGGTCCTTGCGGGCGTCTGGATGATTTTCCGTAAGGCAAACGTGAAGG
>QHOF01000267.1 GCA_003219335.1 Verrucomicrobiota bacterium
TGGACAAGGAGCGACAACCTTGTCCGGTATCTATTTTGCCCATTACTTCGGAACTTATCGAGGGAGACCCAAGCCACGACAATCCTGCTTGTATGCGCGGTTTTATTGGTCGTAATCTTGGTGCTACGGTGGGCACCCCTGAAGAGATGCCGACATTGTGGTAGTCGAATTAACCGAATGAAAGAGATATGCCCTTTTTGCGGCGCCCCACGACCCTGGGAATCAGCGGATTAAAGGTTCCCGGTTTTCCTTGAACGCTTTTCTCAACGCAACCTTATAGTCACGATAGTCACGAAGTCGGACCGTCAGGCATCGAGCCTCACCGCTTAAACACAAACTCCAACACCACCTCCGAAACCCTTTCCTGATTGATGGCCAAGCCTGAATCGCGCGTGAAATCCACCAATAGCAGCATGAGCAAGGAATACAGGACCGCAAGCATAGCCAAGACGACCGGCACACTTTTCATAAAGCCTCCGTGTACCCGGTGTATAATTGGCGAGTTTGTCTACGTTTGTGCTATCACCGTGATCTATGGATGCAAGCGGAGTTGGTCAGTTTGTGCGCCGCCCTCTCTCCACCTTCCGTTTCAACCTATCCAGATGCCTGCGAAACGTCGCCCGGTTGGTGCATTCGTCAACCACTCGCTCGACAAGATCGAAATCACCGGACGTTACGCTTTGGTCAGAAGGATTAAAAAAAGCGGAGAGCAGAGCAACGACGCTGATACCGGGAATGGACCACGTCCAAGCCTTACGGCGGCATAAAGACCGGAGGCCAAGGAAGTTCATAGTCGTGGCCGGATTCCATGCTCCAAGCAGTCGATATGGCGTGGGAGCATGGTGGGGCCGATTTTCAGGCCATGTTTGACAAGACGACCGCACAAACGACAGAAATGAAAGCGGGGTGCTACGAGTGCTCTAGTTGCCCTCAGTTTGCGGTTCATTTGACAGCTTCTTCAACACTGAGCTAAACGTCTAACCTGCAGAAGAGGAGATCAGGGATTGATCGCGCCGAGTCCCCTGCGGCTGGTGAAAGCCGTCCGCGAGTTTGTTGCAACTGATGACGTTGATCGCCTTCCAAGAGTAATGCGAGTGCATCCGAAACGCTTCGCTGTTGTCTGTGTCGGCATGGCCGGGGTATACGGCTCTCGCGGCGGGTGGGGCACTGGGCCGTCGGGCCAATTTTGAGTTCTCAGTGGCTGTAGCTCAAAAGAAATTTACTATTCCAAAGGAGACTAAATATGAATGTGCAAAGACGCACCGGAATCGCACTTTGGCTTGGTGGGATGGCGTTGGTTTTGGGAATCGGCACGGTGGGTGGGGAACAGGCGCCCCCGACGGAGAGCAAAGGCGTTCAGATTAGCCCGCCTGAAGCGCTCGATCTCACTCCATGGGCCGACGACATGAAAGGCCGTCAGCTCCGAATTCGGAAATTGACCGTAGAACCCGGAGGTGTTCTCGGACTTCACAGCCACAAAGACCGACCTGATGCTTCGTACATCGTTGAGGGTGAACTTACCGAATACCGGGCGGGCGGTTACATAAGGCAGCGCCCGGCGGGGATGTTAGGGACCTCGGGAAAGGATGTCACTCACTGGCTCGAAAACAAAGGGACGACGCCTGCGGTATTGATCGTCGTAGACGTATTTAAACAACCCTAAAGCGTTTGTATCCGCAGGCCCTATGTCACGCAAAGGAATGCGGCCAATCCTCACACCTCGGAGAATCGAAATGCGCATCAGATGGGACCACTTTCTTCGCACTCGACTTCCATGAAGCGGGAGGTGATATGGCACAACATAATGCCGTAAATCTTTCTGCAAGCCACTTAAAAACCATTGCGCTTCTTCCATTCCTCCAGATCCCTTTTGACTTTCTCTCGCTTCTCCGCCAATAAGATGGCTTCCTGTTTTTCCGCTTCCTCGGGCGATTTCGCGTGTCGATACGTAAAGGGGACAAAAACGGCAAGCTCGGTCGCCGTGACAACCAGTATGACGATGACGGCCTTCAGTGGATCACGGACCAGGTAGAGGACAGTTTGCACCGAGGCTAAAAGCACTCCCATGATTACGAGCGTTATAGACCAGCCCTGCCACGTTGTCGGGGTCAGTCCATAACCGTTACGCCTAATCTCAAACCAAGGCTCCCTTTGGTTGGTCATGGCCGAAACTTTCCGAACCTCATATGCGACTCCAGCTCCTGACACAGAATTTTTCGCCAACCTGAAAGCGGTGCGGCCAATTCTTCTGCTACTCGAAAGCAGCAATTTGAAGCCCGGTAAACTCAAGTAGATACCTGCCTTCAATTTCACTCTTGGCCGCGGGCGTGGTGGCGATGAAAGTAATTGTTAGCTTGCCGCCCCCTTTGATCGCTTTCTGAAGAGCATCCGTAATCACTACCCTCCGGAAAGCCGGGGTCAGAGGATGGGAAGGACGATCGTCAAATCGACGTATCGTCGTTGGCACGTCACAATGTCCCTCATCTCCGACACACTGGGCATGGCCGAACACGGAGAACCGGCCCGCGTAACTCGAACGGTCTTCGACCCGATCTACTCCCCGGACACGAGGATCATTCAAAAATACATGTACGGTGTAGCTCGGACGAAACGTGTTGATTCCATAAATCTCTAGGTCGGCGCGGACGAAGGGTCGAGATATATCGTGATCAACAGGTCCAATTACTCGACGTTCAATCATTGATGACCTCCACTGACGGGAATTGAAGTAGCCGAGCTTGCATACTCATACCCAAGAGCCTGCGCATCCAGGACCTGGCGAAAAGTCTTACCAAAGGGTTGCAACGGAAGATCCAACAAATCTTGGGGTACGCCCCCGTTGCCCCACTTCACTTGCCACAGATACCATACGCGATCGATCATGCAGTGGTGCGCATAGAAAACGGGATCATATCCCGCGGTCGTGATGTCAACCATGTCTCCGCCAACCCAGACGTGTACATCGTCGTGGTAGCTCTCCAAACGATCGGAGAATGAAGCCCAATCGCTGTCCTGAAGCACATCATTTATTTCCTGGCCAGTCGGGAGGCGAACGCCAGGAGTTTGGCCCGGCGCCCGAGTGGTATTCCGGTTTATTGCCGGGTTCCTTGTCGTTTTTGGAATTTGCATATGAAATCGTCGTAGCGGATTGGATTTCCCGCTGATCGTTGCCGAGGAATAAGCAGTCGGAATTTTTCGTTCTTCAGTCCAATCCCACCACGGCAGCGCGGCATTTGGGACTTGGTCCTGCATCAGTTGTTCGAGCCGTAACAGATATGCTCGGTGCCACGGCAGGAATAATCGGGCTTGTACTGGAGTCCGTGGGCTACGCTGGTGATGCCAGCAGTACCACTGTGGGGCGCCGTGAAGGCCGGCGATGTAATTATATCCCTTGTTATCCAACCGCGCCTGAAGCGCTGTCATTGCTTTAATAAAGAGAGACATATGTGCCGCGCCGGAGCTCGCAACTCTTAACCGATATACCATCGATCCTGCCATCGCAGCGCCTCCTAG
>QHOF01000268.1 GCA_003219335.1 Verrucomicrobiota bacterium
AAATACGTAATTTAGAGTAGACCCATCGCTTGATCCATTGAATGACGCCGGCATTTTACCGCACTTGCACGTCATACTTCCTTTGATCGAAACCTCCAGAGGATCGGAGGATAAAATGGAAACAGAAATGGGTCCGGTGTGACAAGGTTTGAAATCGTCGGATTCATGAATATCGTTTCTTATTTTCATCTCAGCTGCCGCCCGCATGGACGGTTTGATTTGCGGAAGCCACTCAAAAATGATGTTCATGAGCTTATCTCCTTTGTCAAACTGACACTAGGCCGCAATGTGGCGCTCATGTGATCGGATTCAGATTTTTCGGATTTTGTTTCCCGGTACCAGGCAATCCATATTTCCATTTTTCTATTGCCGCGTTCTTCCAGAGCGTTTGGTAGTAGGCATAAATTGCGAACACTAACCCGACCGCGATACCGATGCCAAACGGACGGTTGGGCCACCAGAACCACACTGCCAGCCAGACAATTAGATAAACGAAGAACGCCGGAACTGAGGTGAAAAGCATACCTAGCGGATGAATAGACGCTAGTAGAGCGGCAAGGTACGGATTGTGCCATCTCCATTTTGAGACTGCCTTCCGCCGCTGGTCCTCTATGAAGGCCTCATCGGTGGACGGCAAGGGTTCCTCCTAGAAGATCCGGGTTCATCGGGGTCGCCTAATCGTTTCTAAAATTCGCCGCGTTCCGGTAGAAGCAAAACTTCTTCCTCGGGATTCAAGCCGTCAAGAAATAATCGAATGGCGTGATTGATCTGCCTTTTTTTGAACGCTTTCTCTTCCATCATTTTATCTCCGTCGTAGACTGTATAGCGGATGGTGTGAGGCTGCACCGCACTGAGAGGCCAAGGGAGTTTTCGCAGTGGACGATCAATAACGCAATCATGGGACAGCATGCGCGTCGTCTTACCAACCCTTACCTGGGCCGACCCACCGTCTCCTAAAAGCATCTTCTTGATAGATCTCCTAGCTCGGGACGCCTCAAGGTTCTCCATCAGACTTCTGCTTTCTTTACTATTAGCAAAGTGGCCTTACGAATAAGCATGAGCCGCGACGCGGCTCAGCCGATGTTTCCAGCCAGGGTTATTCTTGGTTGCCTTCGGGAAAATACTTCCAGAATTTCTCATCGACCAGCACACGTGCAATGGGGTAGAGCTCTTCATCGACCTTGATGCGATTCCGGCCAACGTACAGCTCGCAATGTAAGAGGTCGATCTCATGCGCTAACGCTACGCAATGGGCCAGGTGGACGCAAAACAGTTCCTTTGCCCACGGATCACGATAGTAAGGCTCGGACGTTGCCACATCCTCGCCTGCGAGACTCTGAACAAAGTCGCCAAGCAACTCTCCACGCGATGTATGAGCCAGTTCGCTCAAGCGCCCGTAGTTCTGAGCAAGGCCGTAGGGAAGAAGCGCGACGTCTGGCGTCTTTGTTCCGCCCTTATAATTTTCCGTGCGGATTTCAACTACCCTCGCGACAGCTTCCATCTGTTGGCGAAGCACGGCGGCTGCGCTCCAATAGAACCCGGAGACGATGAGATTGTTCGACACGCTGACAGACTGAATAAGGCCTGCGGTCAGCGACATCCGCTGAGACTGGCCCTCGGTGGGCGACGATGCCTCAAACACGCCCTGGTGAACGAGCCGCAAGAGGAGATCGCCGCTGATCCGGTGAGCTTCCCGGAGAGGTTGCAGTTTGCCTTCGGTCTCGACTCGCACTCGGGCCGCTGCCTCTTGGATCGCGTTGTCTAACTTCGAGTCAATCATTATCCAAGGTCCCGAGAAAGCGGCTGGCTAACGTTCTGGCTCAGGCGCGCCGCTGTTGCGCGTCGCCTGAAGCCGGTTGTTCGGCAAGGTCCCCGCGTCATGTGCGCCTTCCCCCAGTGTGCCCCGCACGCCTATTGGATCACCTCGGTCGCCTGGAACAGTAGCGCCGGGGGGATCGTGAGGCCGAGCGCCTGGGCGGTCTTGAGGTTGATGACAAACTCAAACTTCATGGCCTGCTCGACGGGCAGGTCCGCGGGCTTCGCGCCCCTGAGAATCTTGTCGACATAGATGGCGCCGCGCCGCATGAGATCTTCGATATTCGTGCCGTAACTCATCAGGCCGCCCGCCTCCGTGTGCTCCCTCTCCCTGAACATCGGTGGCAGCCGGTACCTCATGGCCAACGCGGCCAGGCGCTGTCTCGCGGCGATGTAGGGCCCGTAGGAGAGCACCACAACGGCCTGCGCGTGCGCGCGCGCCATGGCCGCGAAGGCGTCCTCCAGCTCTGCCTCGTTCCGCGCTACGACGGGCTGGAGCTGCACCTGGAGCGGACGGGCTACCTCCTCCAGCGCCTTGAGGGCCGTGGTGTGAGAGGGGGTCTCTGGGTTCCAGAGCACCGCGATCCGCGTGGCCTCCGGGACGGCAGCGCGCAGGAACTCGAGCCGTTTGGGAGCGAGGTCGGTCTGCAGGTTGGCCAGGCCTGTGATGTGCCCGCCGGGCCTGGCGAGGCTGGCGACGTGGCCGGTCCCGACGGGATCGGCATGCATGAGGAAGACGATGGGGATCGAGGAGGTCGCCTTTTGCGCCCCCTGCACGTATGTGGAGCCCCGCGTCACGATCAGGTCCACCTTAAGCCGCACCAACTCGGCAGCAAGTTCTGGGACAAGTTCTGGAAGCCGAGCGGCGTCGCCCTCCGCCCAGCGGGACTCGATCAACAGGTTCTCGCCTTCGATCCAGCCGCGCTCCCGCAGGGCGAGCCGGAAGGCCTGCCACAGCCGCGCTTCCGACGGATCGGAGGCTTTCTCTCCCAAGATCCCGACGCGGTACACTTTCCCCGCCTGCTGCGCCGCGGCGGCGAGCGGCGCCATGAGGAGGGCGAGGGCCAGCGTCGCGACGCGCCCAACGGTATGGAGTCGCAAGGTCATCTCCTTCTCTGACGTGGTGCCCCTGGATAGCCATAGGGATGGATCGCTCCTTCTCTGGTGCAGCCGAACTATTAAGTGAACCGCTCGCGTTTGGCGGGATATCACGTCGGATACTTTCCATCCGATATCGTTAAAATTGCCCACAATATCTCTCAGATAGCCAAAATCTGTCAAGGATATTAATTCCGGCAAACCCCACCAGATCGCGGGATATCCAGATATCAGCCCGCAGGTATATCAAAATCAATCAGAGCCGATCCGCAGGGCTCAATACGCCGCGCCCCCACGGTTCAAGACATGAGTATAGATCATCGTGGTGCTGACGTCCTTGTGCCCCAATAGTTCTTGAACGGTCCGAATGTCATAACCATTTTCGAGCAGGTGAGTTGCAAAGGAATACCGAAAAGGATGGCAGGTGGCAGGCGTAGTTGGTTTTTGTCTCAGTTCACTTTTTCTTGAGAGCGAAAAGATTGTAACTGCTGATCGTGAAGGTTGCTAAAAATGACCAGAGATAAAATCGCTCCCAGTAGCGCGAATGCCATATCCGACTGCGTATCCCAAACGTAGCCTTGGGTTCCCAGAAAACTCTCGGCGGAATCGCCGGTCGCGACGGCCACTCCCCATTCGAACAATTCGTACAGCGCGCTGAAGGCCAGACAAATCGATAGGACGAACAGATTTAACCACCCGCGGCCGTTG
>QHOF01000284.1:0-960 GCA_003219335.1 Verrucomicrobiota bacterium
GGTTTGGCGCTCCACCAAAAGCCTCTGAAACAACCAGAAAGCCCGGGTTGTTAAAAGCGAATCCAAACGGCGTCATGCCATTGGAAAGATTATCTATCGGCGCGCTGGGCAGTCCGTTCCCATCAATGATGTAAGTATCAATTCGGTTGCCCGCCTTTTCAGTCACGATCAACAGTGTACCGTCGTGATTGAAGCTAACCTCAGCAGGATCAGCCGCCGTGCCGCCAATCAACGGCTGAGTAGAACCAGCGAGTGGCGTCAGCGTTCCGTCGTCGCCTATGGTGAACCCAGTAATGTTAGGAGTTCCGCCTTCGTTAAGCACGTATAGCAGATCATCGTGGACGGTGAGACTGATTGGCCGAGTGCCGCCCGAATCAACGACATCAACCAGATCGAGCCCCGATTGCGATATGCTCAGCACCGAAATCTGATTGCTGCCAGCATTGACAGCGAACAAGAATTGATGGCCCTGATCTAAGATTAAGGCGCCTTGCGAAGCGAGGGGGTCAGTCGCCGGGTCAGTGCCTTGTGGAACCGGATCCCCGGCGCCGCCAGTGGAAAATTCACCTGCAGGAGTTAGCATTCCAAAAGCATCGCGGCCGAAACCCGCTACCGCGTTGTCGACCTGATTGGTCAAAACATAAACTGCACCGGCTTGGAAGTTTCGCGGCGCCGGTGTCGGTCTCGGTCGTGGGGTTGGATTTGGCCGTTGAGCTACTGCATTGCTAAGTGACGCCAGCATCAATAAGCTGGCAAATATTGCGATACCCTTTGTTTGCGTGTGCATCTTTTCGCCCTCGTTGATGTTTCGAGACTAATCGCATCCGCTGCCGTAGTTAGCCTTAGTTTTCTTCAACAATGTTTTCCAATATCCATTTTTATAGGTAGATTCGCAGAGTCAAAGGCGCTCGTTAGAACCGTGGGTTCGAATCCCACCCCTTCCGCCATCCTTTATTTCCG
>QHOF01000284.1:1004-4920 GCA_003219335.1 Verrucomicrobiota bacterium
GTGTTGCCGTGATCCTGGAAGCGATCAATGCCCTGGCACAACTGATCGCTGCAATCGGCGTAATCGCGTCGAGGCAACTCAACCGGTCGCCGGAACGATCTCCGTCGGCGAAATTATCCACGGCAAACCGCGACCGCGAGGAATCCCCGGCGAGTCAAGCGCTATCAGTTGCCGGACGTCGGAACACGCGAGGCCGCGTTGAGAAGCGAAATTTAGAGAAGAGGATTTCTGCCTCTGGAAGCCACAAACAAGCAAACGAAAGGAAAACAAACATGAGCCAGCAAGGTCTCGAAACTATTGAATCTACCACACAGAAGACGCACCAGTGGATCGCGCGCATTGCGGAGGCATTGCACATGGAGAAACGCGACGTGTATAAGTCGTTGCGCGCGGTATTGCAGACCGTGCGGGACCGGCTGCGGCTCGATGTGACGGTGCATTTCGGCGCCCAGCTTCCGATGCTCATACGCGGTCTTTACCATGAAGGCTGGGAACCGTCGAAGGTCCCAATCAAAATGTCGCGGCAGCAGTTCCTCGACGTTATCCGGGAGAAAATCGTGGCCGATCGCGTGATCGACCCCCTGGAGACGACGCAGGCCGTGCTCTCTGCGGTGTCGAATTACAGCGGCGGCGGCGAAATGCACAAGGTGGAGCATAGTTTTCCGCAAGACATGCAACCGCTGTTTCCGGAGTTCGCCGAAGCAGCATAGTGCATCGGCGGAGTTCCCGCATGGAACGCGCTTTTCCAAACCGAACCGAAGCGGGACGCCTGCTTGCGGAGAAGCTCGTCCAATATGCCGGTCGCGATGACGTGATCGTGCTTGGGTTGCCTCGCGGCGGCGTGCCTGTTGCCTACGAAGTCGCAAAACGCCTAGGCGCTCCACTCGACGTTTTCATCGTGCGCAAGCTCGGTGTCCCCGGTTTTGAAGAACTGGCTGCTGGCGCGATCGCTTCGGGAGGCGTGCGCGTTTTAAACGAAGATGTCGTGCGCGCAATACCGCATTCTGAAGAAGCGATCGAAGCAGTGACCACGAGGGAAACCGCCGAGTTGGAACGGCGCGAACAAATTTACCGGGAAGGGCGCCCGGCACCCGAACTGCGTAATCGCGTTGTAATTTTAGTTGATGACGGGCTGGCCACCGGCGCAACCATGCGCGCGGCAATAAAGGCGCTGCGACAGAGCAGTGCAGCGAAAATTATCGTAGCAGTGCCCGTTGGTCCGCCGGATACGTGCCGCGAGATTGAAGAACAAGCCGACGAAACAATCTGCCTTAGCACCCCTGCGTTCTTTCAGGCGGTCGGCCAGTATTATGACGATTTCTCGCAGACCAGCGATGAAGACGTGCGCGAGTTGCTGAGCCAGGCCGCGCAAAATCACCAATGACAGATGCCGAATTTGTTCGCGAGATCGCGCGGCCGCTCTCTGGCGGCCCCGGTGACTACGGTCCGCTGCTGGAGCTGATCGGTGACGCGCGATTTGTCCTGTTGGGAGAAGCGACGCACGGCACGCATGAATTTTACTTCGAGCGCGCCATGATCACGAAACGGCTCATCGCTGAAAAAGGCTTCTCCATCGTGGCCATTGAGGCGGACTGGCCGGATTCATCCCGCGTTCATCGTTACGTGCGCGGCGCTACGGCGGGGACTAATGCGGATGACGCGCTCTCGGGTTTTCGCCGGTTTCCCACGTGGATGTGGCGCAACACGGTCGTCGTCAAATTCGTGGAATGGCTGCGCGATTTTAACAAAAATATCCATCCGAAACGAGCGCCGGTTGGATTTTTTGGGATGGATCTCTACAGCCTGCATGCGTCGATTGTAGCAGTGGTTAACTATCTCGACAAAGTTGATCCCGGCGCGGCGAAACGCGCACGCTTGCGATATGCCTGCTTCGATCATTTCAGTCGCAAGCCGCAGGAGTACGGGTATGCCACGACTGTCGGTGCAATCGAATCTTGTGAGAACGCGGTTGTCGAGCAGCTGATCGAGTTGCAGCAAAAAGCAGCCGAATTCTTAGGACGCGACGGCGAAGTGGCTGCAGAGGAACTCTTTTTCGCAGAACAAAACGCGCGGCTGGTGAAAGATGCAGAGCAATATTACCGGGCGATGTTTCGCGGCCGAGCGTCGTCGTGGAACCTGCGCGATCAGCACATGATGGAAACCATCGAAAATCTGGTGATGTATCTGGATGGAAGCCGGCAACCCAAAGCGATTCTCTGGGCGCATAACTCGCATCTCGGCGACGCCCGGGCGACGGAGATGAGTCATTACGGCGAACTGAACGTTGGACAATTGATTCGCGAGCGGTTTAGAAATGAAGCGGTCCTCACCGGTTTCAGCACACATCACGGCACGGTGACCGCAGCATCCGATTGGGGCGCGCCCGCCGAGCGCAAAAATGTCCGGCCAGCGCTTCAAGGCAGTTACGAAGAGTTGTTTCACGAGACTGGGTTACCACGGTTTTGGATCGATTTGCGCGGGGCAGGCCAGATCGGCGTCCTGCAACAGCGGCGGATCGAACGCGCAATCGGTGTGATCTATCGCCCCGAATCCGAGCGGTTGAGCCATTATTTTCATGCGCGGCTCCCGGAACAGTTTGATGCAATCATTCACATCGACGAAACGCGCGCAGTCGAACCGCTGGAGCGGACGAGCGTTTGGGACGCAGGCGAGTTACCAGAAACGTATCCGTTCAAAGTTTAGTTTACGCCCTTAATCCTACTCTTCCTCATGCTCCTGCTCTTGCTCGAAAGAAAGCGACGCGTGGACGCGTGCGCACTCCAAAGCTTCGCGAAACCGAATCCGCGTCTGGCGCGCATTTCGCACGAAGTGCTTTTGGACTGCGATGCGGCTTAGCATCGCTTTCGTTACCACAATGACCGACATTAAGAATATGAGCTAAAGATGAGCGAAGTTGAGATTCAGGCCGGGCATGCGGTTCTTTCAGGAAATCTGACTATCCCCGATGAGGCGGTTGCGCTCGTGCTGTTCGCGCACGGCAGCGGGAGCAGCCGCCACAGTCCACGAAATCAATTTGTGGCGCGCACGCTAAACGAAGCCGGACTCGGAACGCTGCTTTTTGATTTGCTCACGCAGGAAGAAGAAGCGATCGACATTCAGACTCGCGAGCATCGATTCAACATTGGTTTGCTGGCAGAGCGACTTGTGCACGCGACCAAGTGGGCAAAGCAACAAGAGCGCACGCGCGACTTGCGCATTGGCTACTTCGGTTCGAGCACCGGCGGTGGCGCCGCGCTGGTTGCTGCTGCGGAAATTCCAGAAGATGCCGGCGCTGTGGTATCGCGCGGTGGCCGCCCGGATCTCGCCGGTGACGCGCTGCCCAAAGTGCAAGCGCCGACGCTGCTCATTGTGGGCGGCAACGACGACGTTGTGATCGAGCTAAACGAGATGGCGCGCGATCAAATGCGCTGTGAAGTGAAACTGGAGATTGTTCCCGGTGCGACACATCTGTTCGAGGAACCGGGAGCGCTGGAGAAAGTCGCGAAACTGGCGAGCGACTGGTTTGGCGCGCATTTAGCGCGAAATGACGAATGACGAATGTCAATGACGAAGCAATGACGAAGTCCGAATGACGGAAAAAAAGTTTACTCGGGCGTGCTTCGTCATTTGAGCATTTGGACTTCGTTCGTCATTCGTCATTAGGCATTCGTCATTCCTTGTAAGTCACGACTCGTCGCCACAAGCTCTTGGTCCCCCAAATTCCTGCGCGCAGGCATTCGAGCTGAACGATTTGGCTGTGATCGACAAAGAGGTTCACCTCTGCGCCATAATTTTTGATATACCACGCGAACACATCGGGATCAGCGGCTTCGAACATTAGCTGCTCCATTCCGATTTGGTCGATGAATCTTGCTGGAACATCCGTACGCCACGACTCGACGTTTTCAGTAATGCC
>QHOF01000285.1:0-3746 GCA_003219335.1 Verrucomicrobiota bacterium
TGCGATCTCGGCTGCCGGCGCGTTTCGCACCGACGACGGCGGAAAGACCTGGAAACCAACTAATCGCGGACTGCATTCGCAATATATTCCGGACCCAACCGCAGAAGTCGGCCACTGCGTGCATCGCATTGCGATGCATTCATCGCGGCCAAACACGTTGTTCATGCAGAAGCACTGGGACGTCATGCGCAGTGACGATTCGGGTGATTCGTGGCAGGAAGTCAGCGGCAATCTGCCGAGCGACTTCGGTTTCCCAATCGACGTGCACGCGCATGAGCCGGAGACGATTTACGTCGTGCCGATCAAGAGCGATTCTGAGCATTATCCGCCCAGCGGCAGGTTACGTGTGTATCGCAGCCGGACCGGCGGCAACGAATGGCAGGCGCTGACGAAAGGTCTGCCGCAACGCAATTGTTACGTGAACGTGTTGCGCGACGCGATGTCAGTCGATTCGCTTGAGCCATGTGGCGTTTACTTCGGAACGACCGGCGGACAGGTTTATGCATCGGCGGATGCAGGCGATAGCTGGAAGCCGATCGTGCGCGATCTGCCTGCGGTGCTTTCGGTAGAAGTCCAAACGCTGCCGTGATTCGCACTGGCGGATCGCTAAGACAGCCAGATTGTTCGCATTGAACAGCGTGCTAAGGAACTCGCGAATCGCGATGTTCTTTCTCATTGCGTACGCGATCAGCTGGACAGCCTGGATTGCACTTTTCGCCTTGCATTTCTCTCCTTTCACGGGAGCCGGGCGCGGGCTGTATGTGATAGCTGTAATTGCCCCACACGCGGCGGCGCTGGTGATTACAGCGGTCGAGGATGGGCGCGCTGGACTACGAGCATTCTATCACCGAGTTCTGCGGCGCGTACCATTTCGATGGGCAATTGTCGCGATCTGCGTGCCACCAGTTATCTACCTGTTGCGTGATGTAATTTTTGCTGGATTCGGTTTGCCCCACGGCGCATTTTTTCACCGCCTGCCCCGAACTTTGACGGCACTCGTATTCGGCCAGCTAGTTGTGGTTGCAGGTGAGGAACCAGGATGGCGTGGCTTTGCTCTTCCGCGATTGATCGCGCGCTTCGGCCCAATTGGGGGAACGCTAATCCTCGGCATCGCGTGGGCGGTTTGGCATCTCCCGCTGTTCGCGATCGCAGGAACGCCTCAGTATGGGACCGGCTTTCTCCCTTTTGCTCTGATGTTATTGGCGTGGTCGATGGTGATCACATTGGTTGTGCTGCGTGCGCAGGGCAGCGTAATTCCGGCGATGCTCTTCCACACATCCGTGAACATCTGTGCATTCGTGATGTGGGAACCCGATGCGCAGCTACTGGCGCTGGGCCCGTGGATTGTAGCAGCCGTTATCGCGGGTTGGCGGATCCGGATGCGAGCTGAATTGTAGCGCTTTTGTTTAGTCGCGTATTGATCCTGTTCAGGAATCTATTACCCAGTCGTCAGTTTGTGTTTGGCTCCACGATGTCGCCGGTATCAATCTGACCCTTGCTGACCTCGCAGGCTGTGGAGCCGAGGATGCGACGGAAGTTGTGAAAATAGGAAGGCAAGCCCTCGGCATGAAATGGATCCGCATTATCAGTGAGCATGTAATGCAGGTGTGGGATAAATGCGTCGCCTGAAAACCCAATTTCGCCAATCTGATCTCCTTGTTTTACCTCATCCCTAGACTTCACTCGAACGCTTCCCGGCTTCATATGATCGAAATGACTGTACTCGCCGTTGCCGTGATCGATGACAACGAAATTGCCATTGGACCGCTTGTACTTCTCAGCTTGCGGTAAGTCCGGGTACACGACCTTTTTGCCCTGATAACGGTTATCAGGAACATCGTTGGCGGCCGCCACTACGCGGCCGCTTCCCGTGGCATAAATCGGAACTCCATAACCGTACCAATTCTTCTTTTCGTATGGAGTATCTTTGTACATTTCACCAGTGACATTCACTGGACACAGATCATAGGCGTAACGGTCGGCATTACCATGAGGCAAGAATTTGCGAACGTCTGGCTCTGCCGGGTTGAGTCGTCGGTGATGTGCATAAAAATCGTGGCCATCAAAAACGATGGTGCGCGTGCGGATTGGAACGACAAGCTCTGTCTTACCGATGTATTGTTGAGGTGTCACCGTAACTTCTGCGACGTATTGAAAATCCAGCGGCGTAGCCGTCCGATAATGGGGCTCGTTGAAAAAGAATCGGTAAGAGAGCTTGGCCAGAGTGATCTCGTCTTCAAAAGCGGAGAAGGGGTTGAAAATTCCAATTGCGCCGCCAGCCGGCAAGTCGCGTGTCTCAATGGTGGTCATTCCACTTGGGTGGCCGTTTTCATCCAATTCACGTTGCAGTTCGAGTTTACCTTGGCTATCGAAGATCGAAATTTCGATCCGATTCAGGTGCAGCAGCTTTGATCCAGTATTTTCCAGCATGAAATCGAAATTGATCAACCGCAGCGCTCCTCGTCGTTCGACGAGCGGTCGTTCGGGTCTCACTGTCACCTTAACAGGTGCTGGCGGGGAGGCAGCCTGAACAATGCCTAACGGCGGAAATGCCGTGCTGGCAATCACCGTGCAGAGTACGGATTTCAAAAAATCGCTTCGCTCGTTTCCAATGCGGCGAACGGAAGCGCGGCGACTGGTCTTACAAATTGTGTCCGCTGTTGCTTTCATAGTGCCAACTGGGCTTTTGGTTAGATGCACCGCGCACACCGATCCGATTCAAGATCTTTCATTACGTGACTTGGATTAATTTCCGGAATTCGCTTTTTTGCCGAAGCCTCGGCTCCATGATGGACGTTTTTGATAATTCTGACATGGCACACCAGGTGCGACCTGGATAGTAATGCTTTGCCCGGTTGCGTATTGTTGAGATATCCATAAGGCTTTGTTGTATGATACGCGTCGTTCTTCCGCCTCATTTGCGCACGCTTGCGCGCGTTGACGGCGAAGTGCGTGTCGAGGTGGATGGCGCGGTTACGCAGCGGTCAGTGCTTGACGCGCTCGAAGTACGATATCCAATGCTGCGCGGAACAATACGCGATCACGTCACACAACTCCGCCGGCCAATGGTACGATTTTTTGCCTGCGGAGAAGATTTGTCTCATGAATCACCGGACACTCCATTGCCGGATGCAATTGCCACCGGCTCCGAACCGTTTCTGATCATCGGAGCCATCGCTGGCGGCTAACGGCGAGGTTATTGAGAAAACGTTTGCCTCGCGACAAACCGAGTCTAAAGGAAAAAGAATGAATACAGAAGAAGTTGCAAAGAAACTGGTGGACTATTGCCGCAATGGCGAATGGATGAAGGCGCTCGACGATCTTTACTCTAAAGACATCGTCAGCGTGGAAGCACAAGCTGGGGAAAACATGCCTGCAGAAATGCGCGGCATCGATCAGGTGCGGGGCAAAACGGCGTGGTGGGAGAAAAATTTCGAGGTCCACAGCGCAAAAGTCGGCGGACCATTTGTAGCCCGGGACACCTTCGTCGTGCAGTTCGATATCGATGTAACCGAGAACGCCTCGAAGAAACGAATGCAGATGTCCGAGGTCGGAATCTACACCGTCAAAGACGGCAAAGTCGCCCGCGAAGAATTTCTGCCGCTGGCGCAGCAGAAAGAGTAGCGCGAGCCTCTGGCTTGCCTGATCTGAGCGATTCATTTCTGGGCTCTGCGAAATCGCGCAAGTTTCGGCATAAATCGCAAGCGAGGATGCTTGCGCTACCTTAGCGGCATTGCATACCTCGC
>QHOF01000285.1:3813-5862 GCA_003219335.1 Verrucomicrobiota bacterium
CAATCCCATTTGGAGCGAAATTGCGCTTTTGGTGGGGTGGGGCACACTGGCGATCTTTTTCGCAACTGGAAGTCAGTTGGTCGAAATCGTTGCACATCCAGCGGCACTGATCGGCGTCTTTCTATGGCTCTTTGCTGTGATCCTTTGGTCAGCAATTTGTGTGGTGCGCCATGCTGATTGTCTTGCCATTAAGCTGGGTGAACCATATGGAACTTTGATCCTGACACTTTCGGCGATCAGTATCGAGGTGGTGATGATTTCCACGGCAATGTTGCACGGCGCAAATAATCCCACGCTCGGTCGGGACGCGATTTTTGCGGTAGTTATGATCGCGCTTAACGGCTTGGTGGGGCTTTCTCTGTTGCTGGGCGGATTACGCTATCGCGAGCAGTATTACAATTTGCAGGGTGTAAACTCGTATCTCAACGTTATCATGACGTTGGCGGTGCTCGGTCTGGTGTTCCCGATCTTCACCACTTCTACCAGGGGGCCAACGTTTTCCACCGAACAGGAAATCTTTCTCATTGTGGTGTCTCTGTTGCTTTACGCGATTTTTCTGCTCATCCAGACCGTGCGACACCGCTATTATTTCGTGCAATCAAAACACTTACCAGTGGCGGCGCATTCTCCTCATCATCCATTTCAGGAGCGTTCAACGGCTTTTCACGCTGCGATGCTGCTGCTTTATCTGGTTACCGTTATTTTACTGGCCGAAAAGTTCGCTATTCCGCTGGATAACAGTATTGAAAAATTCGATATGCCGCAGGCGTTTGGCGGCGCGATTATCGCAGCATTAGTGCTCTCCCCGGAAGGATTGGGCGCCATCCGCGCAAGCCTGGGTAATCAACTCCAGCGTTCGATAAACATTCTGTTCGGCTCCGTGCTCGCGACAATCGGACTAACCGTTCCCGCCGTGCTGACGATTGGGCTGATCACGAAACGATCCGTCACGCTTGGCGTCGAAGGCGGTAATCTTCCGCTATTGCTGCTGACGCTGGCCGTCAGCGTCGTTACGTTCACAAGCAGAAAGACAAATGTTTTGCAGGGCTGCATTCATTTGCTGCTGTTTGCTGTATTTGTCCTGCTGATTTTTGCGCCTTGAGTTCTTTCGCTCACGCTTCTCTGTGCATGACGACTGCGTCCGGTCGCTTCTCGACCACTTTGAATCCGAACCGCTCGTAGAGACGCAACACCGGTTTACCGGCGACAAAGCTGAGCGAGATTGTCGATTGGCCTGGATTCGCGCGGACCAATTGCGTCAGCAGAGCGGCACCGATGCCGTGTCTGCGGTGCTCCGGTTTCACCGCGAGGGCCAGTTCCGGCGGCGCGTCAGGCTTGGCGATTGGCTTGCGCAGCCAAACGGCGCCGAGCAGCGCACCGTCTTTTTCGCTGTGAGCGACGAACCCGGTATCCCCAGCGTGACTCCAGCCTTCAACGTAACGGGAGAACTCCGGGCGGTGTACAATTTCGCGCGAAGGCGACTGTTTTGCACGAGGCGACAACAGCCCCTGATACAACATCTCCCAGAGAATGTGTTCATCTCCCGTGCCCAGCGGGCGAATTACGTAATCCATGGCAGCAGATGCGGGTGTCGTCTCTAATGGTCGTCGATTACGGGCGAAACACCAGCGCGAGTCCGGTATGCAATATTCGCGTGGTAATCGCGACGCAATCAGGCGACGGTCACTGCATGTCAACGGATCGCGATTATCTGCTTGGCACGCACGAAGAGGAATTGGCCAGACTCGGCCTCCAACACCGCGTCTGGCGTCCGGTTGTCTTGGATTGCTGGCAAAGGGCCGGCATGACCGTCGGCAAACGCGTGCTGGATGTAGGCGCTGGTCCGGGATACACCGCGGTTGATCTCGCGGAGATTGTCGGGCCGACAGGTGAAGTGATCGCGCTCGAACGTTCCCGGAACTTCATCAGCGCAATGGAAGCAGCCTGCCGCGCGCGGTCGCTCGCGAACGTGAAGATTCACGAGATCGATTTGATGACCGACGATTTGCCCGCGGGAAATTACGATTTCGCCTGGTGCCGCTGGGTCTT
>QHOF01000243.1 GCA_003219335.1 Verrucomicrobiota bacterium
GTGCTTCCTCGGTGTCAGTGTCGATGTAGTCAACGATGCCCTTGACCAACGCATGTTTGAGGCGCTCTTCGACAGGCTCTTTGCGCCACGCATCAGCGGCGACTGGTGTTTTGTCTTTTGCTTTTACATTTTCCGCGAAATTGATCAGGCGTTCAGTTGCATCGTCTCGCCGGCTTAACAACACATGCTCGACGCGTTCGCGCAGCTCGGGTTCGATTTCTTCATAGACCGCAAGCTGTCCCGCATTGACGATTCCCATGTCCAGACCGGCGCGGATGGCGTGGAAAAGGAACGCCGCATGCATCGCTTCGCGGACCGTGTTATTCCCGCGAAATGAAAATGAAATGTTGCTCACGCCGCCACTGACACGCGCGCCTGGCAGATTATTTTTGATCCAGCGCGTCGCTTCAATGAAATCTACTGCGTAATTGCGATGTTCTTCCAGGCCGGTGGCAATCGTCAGGATGTTTGGATCAAAAATAACATCGCTGGCCGGGAAGTCGGCCTGTTTCGTTAACAGGTTGTAAGCCCGCGAACAGATGTCGATTTTGCGCTGGAAATTATCGGCCTGCCCTTGCTCATCGAATGCCATGACAATGGCGGCCGCGCCATACTGCCTAATCAACCGCGCTTGCCGGAGAAATTCCTCTTCGCCGTTTTTGAGACTGATGGAATTCACGACGGCTTTTCCCTGCACGCATTTGAGTCCCGCTTCGATGACGCTCCACTTTGAGCTGTCGATCACGATGGGAATGCGCGCGATCTCCGGTTCGCTGCCGACCAAGTTCAGGAAGCGGGTCATGGAGGCTTCCGAATCGATCATCCCCTCATCCATATTGACGTCGAGCAGGTTCGCGCCGCCTTGCACTTGTTGTCGCGCCACTGCCAGCGCTCCCTCGAAATCGCCCGCCAGAACCAACTTCGAAAATTTCGGCGAGCCGGTGATGTTAGTTCGCTCGCCGATAACAGCGAACCCAAACTCAGGAGTGATCTTGAGTGGCTCGAGTCCGGAGAGCTGAAGAACGGCGGATTGCGCGCCCTCGGATTGGGGAGCATACGCGTCTCGCGTGTTGGTCGTTGCGTCTCGCGACGACGAACTTCTACATTTGGAAGTTCGCAAAGGCGGGACACCTTCGCCAACACCCGAGACAGGCATGCTCCCGAATTCGCGCGATTCCGCGCGACGTGGCTTGCAGCCGCGCACAGCGTCCGCAACTGCACGAATGTGTTCAGGAGTTGAGCCGCAGCAGCCGCCCACCAAGTTCAGCCAGCCGTTTGCTGCCCACGCCGCAACTTTAGGCGCAAACGTTTCTGGGGTTTCAGGAAATCCCGTCGGTGAGAGCGGATCGGGCAATCCCGCATTCGGATAAGCGCTCACGTAAAACGGCGCGATCCACGACAGTTCTTCGATGAACGGCTCCATTTCGGTCGGACCCAACGAACAATTCAGTCCAACAATCAACGGCTGCGCGTGCGCAATGGAAATCAGAAACGCTTCCACCGTTTGGCCGCTCAGATTTCGGCCGGCCTTGTCGATCACGGTGCCCGAGATCATCAACGGCACGTTGCGCCCGGTTTTTTCCAACGCATCAGTGATAGCGAACAACGCAGCCTTTCCGTTGAGTGTGTCGAAAATGGTTTCCACAATGAGAAGATCGACGCCGCCTTCGAGCAGCGCTTTCGCTTCATCGAAATAGGTTTGGCGAAATTGATCGAACGAAACCGCGCGAAACGCCGGATCGTTTACGTCAGGGGAAATGGAACCAGCAACGGGAAGCGGTCCCATTGATCCGCCAACAAATCGCCGCTGCCCGGTTTCATTCGCGACGCGATCCGCAGCGTGCCGCGCGATGCTGGCCGCTTCAAAATTAATTTCATGAACGAGCGTACGAAGATCTACGTCGTCCACCACGCGCTGAAAAAATTCCTGATCTTTGCGTCCACGTCTGGGTTCGCCTTGAAACAGGAAATCGTGCAAGCCGATGGTTGTTCCACTGAAGGTGTTGGTTTCGATGATGTCGGCGCCCGCCTCCAGATAAGCCGCGTGAATTTCCTCGACGACCTGCGGCCGTGTTAAATTCAGTAGTTCGAGACTCCCTTTGAGGTCTTTGCCTTTCCAATCAGCGAATCGTTTTCCGCGATAATCCGCCTCCGACAACTTGTAGCGCTGGATCATCGTGCCCATGGCGCCATCCAGCACGACGATGCGTTCGTGCATGAGCGTTTCCAGAGGGTGAAGACCGTTTGTCGCCATGAATGTCCCGGAACTTAAAGGGCGTTTGCTCGGGTAATCAAGAAACAAATTGACGCATCATGATGCGTAGATGTGTTTATTTCCTCTTGCTCTTACTCCTGCTCTTGCTCTTAAATCGTCCTACGAATCTAGCGGGGACGGCAGGATCGGAATGACGAAATCCGGATGACCCGCCTTCGCCCCGCAGTCGCGGGACGACGGCGTGGCAGGCGAATGACGAACTAATGATGAATATTGTAGCGGCGTCTGTGTCCGACGCGTTTCGTAAGAGTCGCGCGCAGTTCTTCGAGAAACGACGTGCCTTGCGTGGCGAGGCGCTCCTCGAGTTTCTTCGTGCAATCACAATCGCAACAGGCCCACGGTTCCGTTCCGTTCTCGTGGCGGCACGTGCGGCGGGAGTGCGCATCCTTGACGCTGAGCAGCTCAAAATACTCTTCCCAATACGGGCGTTCCTCCGCCAACGGCGGATCACAAAAGCAGGTCTCAACCCAGGTGGCGACACCCTGATCACTTACCCGCGCCTGCTCCATGTTATACAGGTATTCACCTCCCGCGATGGAGCCTTTCCCAAGCGTGCCACCGTCGATCGCGCGAAGCAGACCGCGTTCTCTGCCAGATTTTACGCGGCCTTTCACGAGGTAACGCATACAGAGAAACTTAGCATTAACTACCAATGCACACCAATGGACACGAACTAATAAGAATGACGAAATCCAAATGACTAATGACGAAGCCAAAGGAAATGTGGTCCACTACAGGCCTTGGATTGGGGAGCATACGCGTCCCGCGTGTGGGTCGTTGCGTCTCGCTACGACGAACTTTGATTTATGGGAAGTCCGCGAACGCGGGGACGCCTTCTCTAGCGCCCGAGACGGGCGCGCTGCCCAGAAGATCGCGCCGCTACTTTACGGCGCGATGCGATCGGTCAGCGTGTCGGTATGAAAAGCAGTATGCTCACGCAACTGGTACCAAGGACTATCTGGTTTGGTAGTCTGCGCGACAGCGGTTTTCTCACCCGTGGCAAAGTCTTCCCATGAATTGTAGCGAGCGATC
The DNA here is from genome assembly GCA_003219335.1 of Verrucomicrobiota bacterium. Lineage (GTDB taxonomy): Bacteria > Verrucomicrobiota > Verrucomicrobiia > Chthoniobacterales > UBA10450 > Udaeobacter. The sequence continues at coordinate 3,308 of QHOF01000243.1, forward strand.
GTGAGAAACGTCCAGGCGGCGCCCTCCAGATGCTGCATCAACACATTCCCGACAGTCGTGTCGCCTCGCCCAGTTGGCGCTTCGCTCAGCATTTTTTCCAATTGCTGGCGGTGACCGGGAGCGGGCCGATAATAGGAGACGGAATAAACCGAGCCCGTCGTCTTGGATTTCGAGTCGGCGTCAATGCCCATGGCGCGCGTGAATTCTTCCCATGAAGGACCGTTCACAAACGTATCGGTATGCCACTCGCTCAGGTCGCGTTTGTCGGGAGGCACAGCCGTCCCCGCAGGTTCCACGGTCGCTTTGGTGCCAATATGTGTAATGACGACGTAATCCCAAGCGTCGCCGTCTTGATGCCGCAGGACAACAAAATGATCGGGCATTGGATTGCTGCGATCCGGGGTCTTAAGCCAATCGCCCAACTGCACGGCTTTGCCGAGAGCGGCCTTGGTGAAATGGACATGATAAACGTCGGTTCGTTTACCAGCCCCGGCGGGCGCCGCTCCCTTTTCACCGGCTGCGGCCTTTGGTGTGCCTTGAGCCTGAACCAGTGTCACAGGCAACAAGCCCGATAATGTGA
>QHOF01000244.1 GCA_003219335.1 Verrucomicrobiota bacterium
GATTGTTTCCTTGTTAATATCAACCACCGTCACCCGGACGTCCGGACACTTCAGGGCAATCATGGCCATTGTAGGACCGCCCACATGCCCTGCGCCGATGCAGCAAATCTTCATTGTTCAGCGTGTTCTGCCGCGCGAGCTTCCCTGCTTCAGGAGAGCGAGCTCCACGGGGCTTGAATCAGTTACGCGATAAAATCGTCGAGTTATTTGCGAGTCTCTCGCTATCTTTTCTTACTGTGAAGACGCCGAAGGATAAAAGAGCAGCCTTGCATACACGTAGGTGGCTGCCTCGCTTAAGACTTCCTTCAATCCCTCGCTATAACGCCACCAGCGCCTGGCATCATAGTCCGGATTTGGAATTGCGATAACGCCTACGGCAACTTTGTCACCAAGAGCTTTCTCAAAAAGCAGGCGAGTGCGGCGTGCGTGTAGATCTTCGGTAACAACATCGATGCCAGACACAACCATCTTGTGCTGGCGAAACCAGTTTCGCAGCGCAACGGCCGACCCGTAGGTTCTGTCGCGGTCCATTACACGGGATGGCACCATCTGCAACGATTGTTCCGGCACGCCCGCCTTTCTCAAAAGGTCCGCCCCAACACTGGCCGAGGTCATGAAGTCGTTGATGTATCCTCCAGTGCCTTCTACCGGTCCGCCTGTCGTAAAAACGCGTTGATAGTGGTTACTTTGGAATTCCTTTACTGCCGCCCGAATTGCATACTCGTTTATCCACCCTTCGACGACAAGGATATTCGCATCGACGCGCTGGGTTATCGCAAGAAATGGGTAAACGCCCGTTAGAACAAGCGCGCTGACGAGCAAAAGAGCGGAAGTGACGATCACTCGGCCGCGCCAGGAAAGCGACCATCGCTCCTTGCGATCAAACAATCCCCACATCGCACGGGCCGGCGTCGCCTGTGCCAATGGAACAGAAGAACTAACGCTGTTTTGCATTGAAGAAACTGATACGGGATTTCAGTTCTAGGAGAATATCAACGAGCGAAAGCGCCACGCGACGCATTGGAGCGACAATACAGATCAAAATCGTTCCTGCGAAAAGCCCAACAGGAGCGCAGACGACTAATTGCACTAATGGCGGGGAGTTGACCAGAAGGAGCCGCACCAGCCATGTCACGCTGCAGACGACTATCCAAAGCGGAAGGTAGCGGAAAATCGCAAACCACAAATCCGCCGTAGTCACAGGGCCATGCCGTCCGGCAAAATAGTAAACAACTGGCATCCCGAATAAAAGCCCGGCTGTGGAATAAGCGATTGCGAGTCCGACAGGGCCAAACGGTAGGCCGGCAATAAAGGAGGCGATAGTAATACAAGAACACAGCAAGCTAGCAAACAACCAATCTTTGCCTCGCCCCTGAGTCTGGAACAGCCAAGTTGAGGCTCCCGCCAGCGGAACCCAAAGGGCCGCGATGGTAAAGCCAGCGAAAATAGGCACTGCCTGTTCGAATTTCGCCCCGAGGACGACAAGAGTCAGAGGACGAGCAAGAGCTAGTAGAAAACCAGTGGAAAGAAAGCTTACCAATGCCATCGCCTCGTACACGCGAAGAAATGTGCGACGGTATCGCTCCGGTTCGGTTTGGACCCGCGATAGCGCCGGAACCAGCACGGCATTAATTGGTATGGTGAATTGTTCCAGCGGTCGCATTAGAAGGATGGAGGCCCTCGAATACAGGCCGACCGCCACTGGACCGAAAAACCGCCCGATCAAAACATTATCCAAACCTCGAGCAAGCGTGTTAATCAGGTTCCCGATCGTGATGTTTGCCCCGAAACTCAGCAGGTGCCGAGTTTGAGCATTCCGGGAGGGTAATCGAGGCTGCCACCTCGAAATTAACCAGGCCAGCACAAGCCTGACGACGACTTGGATCACGTTGGCACCAACCAGCGCCCAGTAGCCGTATCCGGATAGGGCCATGCCGACGCCAGTCAGATAACTGCCAAGCACGGAAACAACGTCGAGCATTGCGATGACTCCAAAGCGCATCTGCCGGTTCAACAGGGCAATGTGTTGAACCGCCGAACTGGAGAGCAGAAACGTGGTTGAGAGCACCAGCGTGATACCTATAAGCCGCGGTTCGCGATAAAACCATGCGATTACCGGTGCTGAGGCAGCGACGACCAGTGTAATTAGACTACCCACACCAACGTTTACCCAGAACAGATTGGACACCTGTGTGTGGTTAATCTCCTGCCGCTGCACTGTGGCCGTCGAGAGCCCTATATCCTGAAAAATCCAGAGAAATCCCATGATGGTCGTTACCATGGCATAGAGGCCGAAATCCTTTGGTGTGAGCAGGCGCGCAAGCACCATGATAAAGGCGAGGTTTAACAAGAACTTGATTCCCTGCGCCGCAATCGTGATAAAAGTTCCGGAGATCGTCCGGCCCTTGAGATCGTCGAGGAGGTGATCAGTACAAAGATGTTTCTCGTTCGGATCGACCCCTTTGCTCGCACCACCTTGTTCGCCTCTTTCTTGCCCGGCCACGTCAACTAAAATAGCCTCACCTTGAGCGATGCTTGAACTGTTGTTAGTAATCATACCGATTTCTTGAAGCTGCGGTCACGCTCAAGAGAATACATCATTCTGTCCCAGGCTTTTAGCATGAAACACTTGGCCTGATTGTAGTACGTTTCCGCGATCCAGCGCTCAGCCGTTGTACGCTGGTATCAGAATGGAGACGAGAGGCGCCATTATGTCGAAGCGTTAAATCGTTCAAGCGTTGAATTGTTAAATCGGGTGGGCTAATCCGGCGGAATTGGCGTTGTCCGCCGTTAACTTTAAGAAATCAGCCAGAAGATAGGAGATTCGAATAAACGGCCATGGTTATCGCCGCCACTTTATCCCAAGAATACTGCTCATTGGCGTACTTTCTGATTTGCTTCCGTCGGATCTCAAGATTGCCAAACAATTCGCTGTTGAAGTACTTGTTAATCTTACTGGTCAGATCGACTGAATCGCGTGGTTTGAAGACAAAGCCGGTCTCGCCTTCGATGATTTCTTCCCTTAAGGTCCCTACATCGGCGGCGATGGCAGGTAATCCAAAGCTATAGGCCAAGAACAACACGCCGCTCTGAAAGACGTGCGTATACGGTAAGATCAAAACGTCGGCGGCCTTGAAATATAATTCTGTCAGTTCATCCGGAATGTACTCGATCCTTTGGATGATTCGATCACGGATCCTGCTATGCGCAATCGCCTGCTGAATCTGCTTCCAGTAGTTCTCGGACCCTTTGGGCCTGCCAACGATAATCAGTCGGTAACTTCGGTCTTTCGACTGAAGAGCGCTAAAAGCAGAGATTAAGTATTCCAGTCCTTTGTAAGGGGCGATGTTTCCAAAAAAGAGCAGGGCCTTATCGCCGCTATTTACACCCATTCGCTGTTTCGCCCCCTCGGTCGAGAGCGCAGTATTGGGGACGGTATTATTAATTCCAAATGGAATAACGCTCACTTTACTCTTTGGAATACGAAAGTCGGATACAAGTTCACTTCTCATCCTTTCGGTATGAACGA
>QHOF01000245.1 GCA_003219335.1 Verrucomicrobiota bacterium
CTCGAAATTTGTTCCATTCACTCTCAGGATCAAGTCAACGTGAAAGGTGCCGGTCGCGTGCGTGTACGTGATCAGACCGACGGCACTTAAGGGGACGGGATGATTATTTGAATTGCCCTAGCCGACATCCCAGCCTTCGGCGTGCCAAACGTAGTTTCCCGACACGTCGTTGATGCTATAATCGGCCCGGGCGCTGCTCGAAAAGGCTGGCGCAAGGCCGATAATGGAAGTCGCTAACACGAGTAGCAGAGCGGCTCGCATGCGGTTTTTGGTAATGTTTAAATTTCTCAGTTTGTTTTTCATGATTCTGTAGGTTCCTTTCATTCCCATAAACGAAAACGAGCGACCAAAGTGATCATCTGAATCGAGGTTTTTTCGAAAAAGCTTCCGCGTGCAGAAAGGTTCTGTGGGTGATAAGCTATTAAAGGAGCTTGTGGATGAGCCTTCGGTCTCTCCACAGGAAGTGACCGAGTTGCTGGCGCAGTGCAGTCACGGGGACGATGCTGCCCTCGCGGAATTGACGCCGCTGGTTTATGAGGAACTCCGACGCCTCGCTCATCATTTTATGGAGCGACAGCGTCCCGACCATACACTGCAAACGACGGCGTTGGTCAACGAAGCGTATCTGCGTCTGGCCGACCAAACGAATCCAAACTGGCAGAGCCGGGCGCACTTCTTCGCCGTTGCCGCTCGTGCGATGCGCCAAATCCTGGTTAGCTACGCCAGGAGTCAGCGATCCCAAAAGCGGGGCGGCGGCGCACTCAAAGTAGAATTGGATGAAGTGGCGCTTGTCTCACCGGAGGAATCAAAGGAAATTGTTGATCTGCACGAGGCACCGGAAAGACTGGCCACACTCGACTCAAGAAAAGCTCAAGTAGTTGAGCTAAAATATTTCGGCGGGCTCAACTATGACGAGATGGCAGAAGTGCTCAAGATTTCACGTGTAACGGTGAGGCGTGACTGGGAATTTGCCAAACTATGGCTGTACACTGAATTGCATAACACCATCTGACGGTCCAAAAGCGACGCGAGGACGCGCGCCCACTCCGAAAGTCCGCCATCGGACGGACTCGTCCCGCGGCGAGCTTGCGGCGAGACAGAACACGCATCTCCCGTGGATTTCGCACGAAGTGCTTTGGAGTGCGATGCGTCTTCGCATCGCTTTTTCTGCTCCTCGATGGATTACGGCTGCTCAACACTCAGAACTCGTCGGGTACGTTGATCCGATCGGTCTTGAATGAGTAAACTGATTTTACAAAGCCGGATCGTGCATTGGTTTCAAACCAACACGCAGAACACCATGCGTACCGATTCGCCACCGGGACCAGTCCGTGTTTCACCGCGTTCTGATGCACATAATTCAATCGTGCGAGCCAGGATTTCTCGAACGTCAAGTGAGTATCCCAGAATTCATACATCACTCGCCGGCCGCGAGTGCCATCAATGCGGTTGAGGCGTATCGCCAGTTCGCGATGCAAGTATCGCACGAAATCGTGATGCGCTGTCGTGGTGTTTTCGAAGCTGATCACCAGATGATAATGATTGGGAAAGAAAGCCCACGCCTGTAAAGTCAGTGCGTAGTCCTTCGCCAACTCGAAAGTTGTATCACGTAAAAGATCCAGCTTCGCGGACGAATCAAAGAGCGGTTTTCGATGAAGCGTTGCCGCGGTAATCATGTAAATGCCGCCAGGCGTGAAGTAATGTGGCGGTGCGTGTGGCCAGCTCTCCCGCATACGAGTCTCCTATCACAGGTGTTCTCTTTCCCGAAGGTCCTAATATCCGAAAAGCGACGCGAGGACGCGTGCGCACTCCAAAGCTGGCGCGAAACAAATGAAGGACGCGGGAGTGCTTCACCGAAGCCTTGGCGAAGGCGGGTTTTGAGGTCGCAGTCCTCGTCAAATGCAGTAAACTTCTCCCGACCATTGGACAAGCGGGTCGTATATGACGCCGGCGCAGCTACAAACGATTGAGGAAATCTTCCGTGCAGCGCTGGATCAAGAGCCCGGCCAGATCGGCGCATTTCTGGACACGGCCTGCGAAGGCGATGAGCTTTTGCGCCATAAAGTGGAAGCGCTCCTGGCTTCACGTCAACGAGCAGACAGCTTCATTGAAACGTCGGCTGTTGGTCTCGCCACGAGAATTATTGAAAATGGGCAAGCTGATTTACTCGTCGGTCGCGTCATCGGCCACTACAAACTTTCTGAACGGATCGGCACCGGCGGGATGGGTGACGTTTATCTGGCCACCGACATTACCGCGGGCCGCAAGGCCGCGGTCAAACTCCTGCCCGCACGCTTTACCGGCGATGCGGAGCGTCTGAAGCGGTTTCAACAGGAAGCGCACGCGGTAGTTGGGCTCAATCATCCAAATATCCTCACGGTTTACGAGATCGGCGAGGATCACTCAACTTATTATATAGCCAGCGAACTGATCGAAGGCGAGACACTGCGTCAACGTCTGATGCGCGGGCGAATGCAGTTGAGTGAAGCTGTTGACGTGGCGATCCAAGTGGCGAGTGCGCTCGCCGTTGCCCACGAAGCCGGCGTCGTCCATCGCGACATCAAGCCGGAGAACATCATGCTCCGGCCGGACGGATACGTGAAAGTGCTCGATTTTGGGATTGCAAAGCTTGCCGAGCAGGAACTGCCGGTAACGATACCGACAACCGAAGCGCTGTTGCTGGTTGAGACCAATCTAGGATCGATATTGGGAACGGTTCGCTATATGTCGCCGGAACAGTCGTGCGGCGCGCGGGTTGATAAACGGACCGATATCTGGAGTCTCGGCGTAGTCCTTTACGAGATGGTAACCGGGCATGTGCCATTCACCGGCGAGACACCAAGAGAAGTCATGACTTCGATTCTGGAGAAGGAGCCACCGCGGCTAACGAGTCATACCAAGCTAACTCCGACTGAGCTTCAGCAGATTGTCGGCAAAGCGCTGCGCAAAGATCGCGATGAACGGTACCACAACGCACACGAGTTCCTTCAGTCACTCAAACAGCTTCGTCGCAAACTGGAAGTCGAGTTAGAACGCTCTGCTGCGACGCCTTCATGGTTGCGCTGGACACGATCGCCTACCGCTCTAGTGCTCGTACTGTTACTATCTGCTCTTGCGCTGGCGCTTCCATTCTACTGGCACCGGAACCCAATGAGGAGCCCAATTCCGGAAAAGAGCATCGCCGTCTTGCCGTTCGAAAACCTGAGCGGAGAAAAAGCCAATGCCTACTTTATCGAAGGCATCCAGGACGAGATTCTGACGCGCTTATCGAAGATCGCTGATCTGAAAGTGATCTCGCACACGTCCACGCAACATTACAAGAGCGCGCCTGAAAATCTGCCTGAGATCGCCAGGCAACTTGGCGTCGCCCATATCCTGGAAGGAAGAGTGCAGAAAAGCGGGGACGCCGTGCGCGTGAACGTGCAGCTGATTAAAGCAGCCAATGATTCCCATCTTTGGGCCGACACCTACGACCGGAGACTCACCGACATCTTTTCGGTCGAGAGTGAGGTAGCCAAAGCAATCGCCGAGCAGTTGCGAGCGAAACTCACCGCCCAGGAAGAGCACGTGATCGCCGTCAAACCGACAAACAATCCTGAGGCCCACGACGCCTACCTGCGTGGTCTGGCTTATAGCATGCAACCCTTAAATACACCTGCCAACTCTCTTGGCGCACAGAAATATCTCAGAGAAGCTGTGCGGTTGGATCCGAAGTTCGCCC
>QHOF01000246.1 GCA_003219335.1 Verrucomicrobiota bacterium
CCAGCAACGAGATGATGACCGAGCGCCTCATATTTCAACCCGAAATTCGGAACAACCTAACCATCGCTCATGTGGAAATTTTGGCAACGCCCAACACAAAGCGTTGTCTTAATTGAGACCGGCAAACATGAGTAACCATTTCGCTCATCCCATTAACACCCGGCTTAAGCCGGGTGTGGAAAGTGCACCTGATATGAGCCGTTTCAACGGCTTTCCTGCGACGCCGAAACCGTTGAAACGGTTACAATCTTTTCCGATTGGTCGCACCGGGCTGAAGCCCGGTGTTAATGGAAGCGCGTCAAGCAGACTGCTCTTATTCGCGCTCCTGCTGACGCTTTTTTTCCCCGCCGCGGTGTTCGCTGCGCAAACAGACGATACCGAGTACGAAGCGGTGGCTGAGGAATACATTAAAACGTATCTTGCAGCCCACCCGCTGGAGGGAACTGCCCTCGGCCTCCACGAGTACGACGGCAAAATCAGCGATTACAGCCGTCTGGCGTTGGATGCCGAGCTTTCCCGGCTCCGGCGGTTTGATGATCGCCTGGCCAAGTTCGATCCAAAGAAAGACCTTTTTGAAATGCAGTATATGTCGGTCTTCGAGCGAAACCCCATGGTCTATGCGGGTGCGGCCGATGTGAATGTCTATATCAAGAGAAATTTTGCGCCGCTTGAAGATCGCGTTCGCAGCTTGGTCGCCATCGAATCGCAAATCCCAAACATCCTGATTGCAGGCAAGACAAACCTCAATGACGTGCTTCCAAAACCGTATGTGGAGCTCGCGATCCAGATCGCCAGAGGTTCCGCCGATTTTCTGAAAAAAGATCTCGTGGCGGCCGTCAGCGGGCTTAAGGATGAACAGCTTCGGGCTGCGTTTTTGGACGCCAATCGCAAAGCAGCGAGTGCGCTTAACGATTACGCAGCGTGGATGGAACGAGAGAAATTTCCGAAGGCCAACTTCGATTTCGCCCTGGGTGAAGAGAAATTCAGACGCTTCCTCGCACAAACAGAGCTGGTCGATCTTCCCCCGCAGAAAATTCTCGAAATCGGGATGGCACAATTAAAAGCCGAACAGGACGCCTTCGCCGAAGCCGCCAGAAAAATCGATCCAGATAAATCGCCAATCGAAGTTTTCAAAGAAATTCAGAGCGAGCACCCGGCCCCGGACAAACTCATTTCCGACGTCGCCAAGGACCTCGACAAAATCCGCAAGTACGTTTTGAGCCGTCATTTGGTCGGGATCCCTTCGGACGTTCGCGCGAAGGTGAAAGAGACCCCGGAATACCTGCGCGCCACGTCGTTTGCCTCGATGGATACGCCAGGCCCGTTCGAGAAACGCGCCACCGACGCCTACTATTACGTCACGCCTGCAGAGAAAGATTGGCCGGAGAAACAAAAGGAGGAATGGCTGACCGCTTTCAATTATTACACCTCAGACATTACCTCGATTCATGAAGCTTACCCCGGCCATTATGTTCAGTTTCTACACCTGAACGCTTCGCCGGCGAGTAAGGTCGAGAAAATTTTCGGCAGCTACGCGTTCATCGAAGGCTGGGCGCATTACTGCGAACAAATGATGCTCGACGAAGGATTCGGCAGCTCGGGCGCTTCCAGTCCCAGCCAAGAGGACGTGAAACGCGCCGCGAAATATCGCATGGCGCAGGCTGACGAAGCGCTGCTCCGTCTATGCCGCTTAATTGTGTCGATCAAAATGCACACCCAAGGCATGTCGATTAACGAGGCGACCAAGTTTTTCCAGGACAACTGTTACTATGAAGAAAAACCGGCCCGCCAGGAAGCCATGCGCGGCACGTTCGATCCCGGCTATCTTAATTACACGCTTGGGAAATTGCAGATCCTCAAATTGCGCGACGATTACAAAGCGCAACAAGGCGACGATTTCTCACTGCAAAGATTCCATAACGAGTTGCTCAACCACGGTATGCCACCCATTCGTCTCCTGCGCGAAATCATGCTCAAGGATCAGGGTAAATGGCGGGACGTGCTGTAACACAGGCATCCTTGCCTGTTCCGTCGAACAGGCTTCCAGCCTGCACCCGTCATACGGCGGGCAAGATGCCCGCCTAACGAAACAGCCAGGATGGCTGTGTTACTCCCCAGCCTCCCAATTCACCACGGAATTTCTTTGCGATCGCGCAAGAATTTCCCGGTCAGCTTCTGCGGCGCGTCGGCTGCCAGCCAGACAATCGTAACCGCGCCTTCTTCCACTGAGCGCGTCGCACTCTGTCCGCCCATGTCCGTGCGCACCCAGCCCGGGCAAACAGAGTTTACTGCAAACTTCGGCAACGCCGCCGCCAGCTGCGACGTGACCGCATTGAGCGCCGTCTTCGAAATGCAATAAGCCGGCGACCAACCATCCGCGCCACCAGTCAACTGACCGCCGCCGCTCGAAACATTGATCACCCGCGGCGCTTTGCTTTTCGCCAGCAAAGGCGCGAACCCGCGCGCCACGCGCAACGCGCCCAGCGTATTTGTCTCCAGCGTTTTTCGTAACAGATCATCGCTGACTTCGAGAATCGCGTCGTCGCCGTCCATCATGATCCCGGCGTTGTTTACAAGCACATCAAGATGATCAGCCACTTTCGAGAACTCCCGTGCAGCAGCAATGACGCTCGCGTTATCTGCGACATCGATCTCGAGGAATGTCGCGTTGCCGTCCTCCTTGGCGATTTCATCCGCCGCTTTGCGCCCGGCCTCCCGATTCCGCGCCCCGATGAACACATGAAATCCTTTCCCCGCGAGCTGACGCGCAACTTCGTAGCCGATTCCCTTGTTCGCTCCAGTGACTAAAACCGTCCTGCTCTCCGTCACTCCATTACTCCCTTACTCCATCCCTCCATCACTCCATTCTTTGAGCATCGGCTGCGGATTCGATGGCAATTCTTCCACGTCGCGTAATTTTCTCGTGATAGCGCGCGAACGAACATCAACATCCTCCATCTTCCGCGACGCCTGATCGATTTTTTCCTTAACTGCCGATAGTGCCTCGCCGAATTTTCCAAACTCGGTTTTCACTGCCGCCAGCAGGTTCCACACTTCGCTGGAGCGCTTTTGGATCGCCAGCGTGCGAAAACCCATCTGCAAACTGTTGAGCAACGCGGCGAGTGTGGTCGGCCCCACAAAAGTCACTCGGCAGTCGCGCTGCACGTTTTGAACGAGACCGACGCGGCGGATCGCTTCGGCATAAAGACCTTCGCTCGGCAAAAACATGAGCGCAAAATCCGTTGTTTTTGGCGGATTAATGTACTTCTCGCAAATATCTTTTGCGCACCGTTTCAACTGCGTCTCTAAAATTTTCATGGCCGCGTCCACGCCTGTGGGATCACCCTTTTCCTGTGCGTCCGCCAGACGCTCGTAGTGTTCCATCGGAAATTTCGCGTCAATCGGCAGCCACACCGGCGCGCCGTTCTCGTCACCGGGCAATTTGATCGCAAACTCGACGCGTTCATCGGTGTCATCGCGCGTCTTCATGTTTTGGGCGAACTGGTCGGGCGTCAGCATCTCTTCCAACAGGACTCCGAGCTGCCATTCGCTCCAGCCGCCGCGAGTTTTCACGTTTGTGAGTACGCGCTGCAATCCACCAACGTCGCTGGCGAGTTGTTGCATCGCGCCGAGGCCCTGATGCACTTGCTCAAGCCGGTCGCTCACCAGCTTGAACGATTCGCCAAGGCGCTTCTCCAGCGTGCCTTGCAATTTTTCATCGACAGTCGCGCGCATCTTGTCGATCTGCTTCGAGTTGTCCTCCTGCAATTGCTTCACCCGAAGATCCACAATCGACCGCATGCCTTCGAGTGACTTGGCCAATTCTTCACGCTGATTCTTTGCCGCCGCGCCTGCCTCTTCGCGATTGCGTGAAAATTCATCGCGCAAACCGCGATCGATCATTTCCAATCGTTTGACCAATTCCGCTTCCACGCCCCCGTCTCCCAGCGCTCCGCGCCGCACCAGCAGGGCGACCACCGCAACAACAAACCCGCCACTGAGCAAGCCAATCAGAATATAAAGCATCGGAGTCATTGTTTTGTCATGTCGAGCGGAGTCGCCCGCCAAGCCGTAGCCCCGCGACTGCGGGATGAAGGTCTGGAGACGTCTCTTACTGTCAACAACGAGAGATTCCTCGACTTCGCTCGGAATGACAAGCGCGACTAGAAGCGGAGTTTCACCCCTCCATACGCGGCCTAGCACGGGAAAGCGGAAAACTTCCACGTAATGCGATTTTTCTGTTGCGGCCGGCGCCTACTTTTCAAAGAGCAATTCGCCGGCTCGGCTGGTCGCTTTAACGACTGCCTTGATGAGCGTGACCCGGAGTTTCCCTTCTTCGAGCTCAAGGATGCCGTCGATCGTACAGCCGGCCGGCGTAGTAACAGCGTCCTTGAGAAGCGCTGGATGGTCGCCGGTTTCCAGCACGACGCTTGCCGCGCCCTTCACGCGAGGAGAGTAGCCACATCGCGCGGCAAACCAACTTTCACACCGCCCTCGGCGAGCGATTCCAAAATGACATATGCGAATGCCGGCCCGCTGGCTGAAAGACCCGTAACCGCGTCCATGTGTTTCTCATCAAGCACAATGGTGCGACCCACCGCGTCAAACATGCTGCGAGCAATTTCGAGGTGGCCCGCGTTTGCATGAGTACCGCGACAAATTGCCGTCATCCCGCAGCCGACCGCGGCGGGCGTGTTCGGCATCGCGCGCACGACCGCTACTTCATTATGCTTACGACCACCGGCGGCAGCGAGTTGCTGCTCCAAATAGCTTGTCGGCACGGAAGCCGCAACGGAAACAAGCAGGCTCTGTGCGCCAATTTCAGGAGCGATCTCCTGCAACACCTCCGCCACGGTTTGGGGCTTTACGGTCAGCAGAACGATGTCAGCGCCTTTGACCGCTTCGCGATTGTCGGTGGTGACGGCAACCTTTAGTTCTTTTGCGAGCGCGGCTGCCCTCTCCGGATGCCTTACCGTCGCGGCAACGCGGCCGGAGACAAAGAGTCCTTGCTTCAGATAGGCGCGTAGCAGAATGCCACCCAGCTTGCCGGTGCCAAGCACGGCCAATTTCTTGTCAGAAAGTTCGCTGGACATGGGAATGCTTTGCTCTAAACAACGAGATACCTTCAGCCTCCGCATAAAGCTACGGCTTGACAAGCGACTTCGCTCGGAATGACAAGCCTGACTAAAAGCGGAGCCTCAAGCCGCCGTACGCTGCGCGGCCGAGGGCGGGGAAACCGAAAACTTCCGAGTAATGTTCATTCGTCAGGTTATCGATGCGACCGAAGAGCGTGAGGTGTGGTTTGACTTCGTATTCGGACGTCACCGATCTCGAAGCCGTCGCCTGATCCAGGAGGGACTTCGGCGGCAGTCAAGAATCGCGCGCACACGAACTACATCCGCCTCGACGCGATAATAAACCGCGAAAGGAAATCGCTTGCTCAAACTGCGATGATATCCCAAAGCTTTGGCGTGAATGCAGCCGTACACTGCGAGCGAGTCGACTGTCTTCCAAAAGTGAATCGCGAAAATAGGTGCCGAGACCGCGACTCTGGCGCTCGTAAAACAAGAAACCGTCGAGCAGATCGTCCCGCGCCTCCGGCAGGATCTCAACTTTCACGAAGTCCGCCGGCGGATGTCAGCCTTCGCTTCTTCCCAGTCGATAAAGTTCGTCTCTCCCGATTCGATCCTTCGTTCGCGCTCACGTAACTCTTCTTCGTGCCATGGGGGCGATTCAATGGCCGAAGGCTCCGCCGACAAGCTTTGCCAAAGCGCTTCCATCGTCTGCAGCTTTTCTTCGACGCTCATTTCATTCAGAGGCAGGATAGGGACACTCATCAGACGAATCATATCACCTAATATCAAGAAGCGCGAGATCGGCGATCGCAGATCGCCGCTACAGTTTCAAAACCGCAGCTTAATGCCTCTGTACGCGGCGCGCCCGAGCGCGGGGAAACCGAAAACTTCCGAGTAATGTTCGTCCATAAGGTTGTCGATCCGACCGAAGATCGACAGGTGCGCATTAATTTCGAATTCGGCGGCGATGATCACAAATGCGCAAGCTGCAACGCGCGCTTTTTTTCCACAGGAGTGTAACGCTGCCATGCACTCCCTTCCCACCTCCGCTGGAACCGGCAGCCATGCACGATCTCGGCAATGATTTCGACTGCGTCCGCGATCGTTGTGCCGGAGCGGTTGAAGAATTTGTTTCCGTCGGCGAAAGCAACGCGTCCATTCTTGACGGCGCTGAGCTCGAACCAGCCGGGCAGCGCTTCGAGAATCGGAATCTCGCGCATACTTCTGCTCAAATTGTAGCCGCACGGCGCAACGATCAAGAACGCCGGGTCCGCCTCCCGCACGCGCGCCCACGAAGTTACCTGCGAGTGTTCGCCTTTTTTCCCTAACAACAATTTTCCATTGGCGGCCTCGACCAATTCGGGTCCCCAGTTGCCCATCGGGAAAACTGGATCAGTCCATTCCAACGCGACAACAGTCGGCGCCGATTTTCGACGCACTGCTCGATGGACGTTGTCGATATTCTGCTGAATGTCAGCAACGAGACCTCTTGCGGCCGCAACACCATCGATCGCGTTCCCCACCGCAAATATTCCGTCATAAATGCCGCGCACCGTTCCCGCGCTCAGCGCCAAAGCCTGGCGAGCCAAATCCTGGCAACCATCTCTGGCCACGTCGCGCGGTGTGACCGCGCACACGTCGCAATGCTCCTGCGTGATGAGAAGATCAGGATCCAGTCGTGCGATTAATTCGGCGTCAATGTAATAAAGCGGCTCGTTTGCTCTGATTCGCCGGCTTACCTCCGCATTGATCGCGCGGCTCGACATTTCCACGTCGAAAGCCGGCCAAGTGCAAACCGGTAATCTCTTTATCCAATCGGGATTGTCGCATTCGTGCGATCGGCCGACCAAATCTTTCCCCGCGCCCAGGCCGCAGACGATTTCGGTTCCACTGGCAAGTAACGATACGATGCGCATACAGTGACATCCTTATGCGGGCAACGGTTCCCGTAATGAAACAAAAAATCTCTGCAACACAGCGAATCCTCCAAAGAGCACGGCCGCGAAAGTAATATCGCCGATGAGACTGTTACGGAAAAATGGGATCGCGGCGGTGTAACACGCGATTAGTCCACTGCAAGTCCTCGGATAAAGCGCACCCCACGCCCATACAGCAAAATTCGTGACGAGATAAAACATCACGGCATTACCAAGTGTCGCCGATGCAATTTTCAACGCAGATCCGTTGTTCCGAATGAGGCGCCCAATTACACCTGCCATCAGCATGCAAAAATAAACGACTGGCTGAGATTTGAGCAACGCACCGCCGTAAACCGCGAAGCCGATTACCAGGTCGCTTAAAAACATCGCCGCAATCGGCAACAGAAAAGCGGCTTTGCGATTGCAAAAGTGCGCTCCGGCAAAAAGAGCGATGGCCGCAATCGGCGTTACGTTGGGCGGGTGCGGCAACAAACGTGACAGGGCAGCGAGCCCAACTATGGCGCTCAATGTGATCAATCGCTTATTCATAATTTCCTTCTTTCAGACAGGCGGAATCAACTCCGCCGTGCATTTCTCCACGGAGTCGTTCGGCAAAAGATCTGCGTAATATCTTCCATCGCGTGTTACGATTTCGCCGACTCTCACTGAAACAGCTCTCTTGAAAATCGGTCCATCGAATACAAAGGAGTGAAACTCTCCATTCTCGCCGCATGGGTCAATCTCGGATGGAAGTACCTGCAAGAACTCCTCGTCATACAGTCTGCCAACAAATCCTGAGCCTACTTTTGGCTCCACACACGAGAGATAAGCCTTGTAGCCAAGTTGGATTACCTCGTGAGCCACCTTGGTCGTGTTGCGTTTCCAAATCGGAAAAATCCCGCGCATACCGGCTTTCGCCAGATTCGCTTCACGCCACGCGCGCAAATCTTCCAGGAACAGATCGCCAAAAGCAACGGTTTCCACGCCTCTGGCTTTGTAATGAGCCATCACTCGACTCATGATCGCTTCGTAAACATCGTTCGTGCATCCACCCGGCTCGCCGGAGGGAAGATAAACTTTCTCGAGCGGTACTCCGATCGCCCGCGCTTGTTCGTCTAGCAGCGCT
>QHOF01000247.1:0-3762 GCA_003219335.1 Verrucomicrobiota bacterium
TCGCCTTTATCCAGATGGACAATCTCCCGGAGCCCGGCGCCGGTTAAGAGGAATGTCATAATCATTGCCCTGTTCTCTGACTTTTCTAAAAGAGCTTGGATTTGTTGCGACAATGCGCAAAAGCCGATCACACTCCTCGTGAGACAAAGCGCGGACTTCACCCATTCTGATTTTTGGTAGAGGAATATCTTCTGCTGGATTATCCCTTAGTAGACCTGCACGATGGGCATATTTGAAAAATGACCGAATGGCGGCAAGTGCGCGGGCACGAGCTGAAGGGCCATTTGGCTTTTGATGACCGACTTCTGAGAGCCACATCATATAATCTCGTATGTGGTCGCGGGTAACATCTCCCGGCAGGAATCGGTTTCCCAGTCGTTTAACCAAGTGATCGTCAAATTTGTGAAGGTCGTACCGGTAGCTCTCTATCGTAGTGAGACTGGCGTTTTTCTCTGCTTCGAGATGTTTCAAAAATCGTCTGAAAACCTGTCGCATAGCAGTTCTCCTCTCCATCGGTTTTGGAGAGCAAGATACGACAGAATCAGAACGCTAATGTACTGGCGGAGAATACAATTCAATTACAGGGTTAATGAACAGGCGTTAAGCCGCCGCCTCCTCTGCCCGCCGCTCTTTATTCTTAGTGTAGATGATCAACCTCTTGACTGTTTATATATGGAAAATATATATGTCAAGTATCCGACCAAGCGAACTGAACTGTTGAAGTTTCCTTAAAATCCTCTACTTGGAGAAACCGATGCCTTTCAACGATCTACGAGAATACATCGCACGACTGGAACAAGAAGGGGAAGTTCAAAAAATAAACGCTGAAGTCCAACCCGTTTTCGAGGTCGGCGCGATTATTCGCCGCTCATACGATCTTCGTGTGCCAGCTCCGTTCTTTTTGAATCTCCGAGGCTACCCTGGGTATCGAATTTTCGGCGCGCCCATCGGACTGAGTCGTCAGAAGAGCCGGACTTTCGCGCGCTTTGCCATTTCTATGGGCATGAAACCGGAGTCATCACCGATGGAAATCATTGAGGAATATATCCGGCGCGTGGCGAAACCGATAAAGCCAGTCATTGTCAAAGATGGCCCATGCAAGGAGAACATTTTGATAGGTGATGAGATCGACCTGCATTCCTTCCCTGCTCCCATTCTTCACCAAGGGGATGGGGGACCATACCTGGGAACGTGGCACGCGAACATCACGAAAGACCCAGATAGCGAAGTGCGCAACTGGGGCCTTTATCGTCTCATGGTTCATGACAAGAAAACGATGGGCGGACTTTTCCTGCCAGCGCAAAATATCGGTATCCATTACTACACTAAATATGAGCCGCGCGGCCGCCCGATGGAATTCGCCATTGCTATGGGAACCGAGCCAGTTACACCATGGGTGGCTGGAACACGCTTTCCCGTTGACGTATCAGAGGCGGACATCATCGGTGCCATCCGTAGGGCGCCTCTGGAACTCGTCAAGTGCGAAACCGTGGACCTTGAAGTGCCTGCGACGTCAGAAATCGTCATCGAAGGTTTCGTGCCTCCACATGAGAGAAAAGAGGAAGGTCCATTCGGCGAGTACACGGGATTTATGGCTTCCGATCGGGCGCCTCGTCCGGTCTACCACGTCACTGCGATCACTCATCGCGACGATCCGATCCTCCCGGTCACTTGTATGGGAGTACCCGTAGACGACTCGGCCGTTTCCCTTTCTCTAACTAAAGCCGCTAACATTCTCGACGAAATCCGACGCCAAGGCTTTCCGGTCAAAGCGGTCTACTGTCCTCCGGAAGCGGTCTCCCATTGGACCGTAGTCTCTACGAAGGTCCCCTATCCGGGTTATGCGCGCCATCTGGCCCAGGCCATCTGGGGGACGGGCTGGGGCCGCTCTGGCTGGTATCTCGTCATTACAGAAGAAGATATCGATCCAACAGACATGGGTCAGGTGCTCTGGGCAATTTCAACCATGTGCCATCCGAAGCGGGGGATTGTCCAGGTCGAAAATGTTCCCGGTCACCCTCTGCTCCCGTTTCTCAGCCCGGAGGAGAAGTCGAAGCATATTGGTGCTTACGCGTTGTTCGACTGCACCTGGCCGAGAGAGTGGCCCAGAGAGGCGATACCTGTGAAAGCCTCCTTCGACAACATCTGGCCCAAGGAAGTGCAAGAGAAAATCCTGACGAACTGGCGCGCCTACGGTTATCTAGAGAAGGATCCTCTGACTAAGTGAATGAATCCTAAAAAAACTCGTCAATGGCTTTTACATCGCTGCCAGGAGGGAGTCTTTTTTATTTATTTGGGTTTTGTCCGGCTCCTGCCGCCACGTCCCTTTCGCCGGCTATTAACTCCCACGCTCAAGATTTTTATCTCCCGTCTGATACCCAAAAGGCGCACCGTCAAAAATATGAGCGCGGCTTTTGGCGAGACCTATTCAGCAGCTACGAAAAATGGACTGGCCAAGGGTGTTCAGGATCATTTTGCAAGAAACCTGATGGACTGCTTTCTCCAACTGGTCGATCCCGAGCACGCGCGCCGGAGTGTTACCATCGAAGGTTTAGAAAACCTCGACGCGGCTCTCGCCAGAAGGAACGGTATCATCGGTCTCGGTGCCCATATCGGAAACTTTGTCCTCGTGGGAACGCGGCTGGGCATGGAGGGCTATCCGGTCTCGACATTATTTCGCTTGCTGGAGGACGAGCGACTCAAAGCGATTATCGCGCGACACCTCCTTCCTTCCATCAGTGCGTCATTCCCTCCAGCCCTAGGCTATACGCGATCCGCCAGGTGTTCAAAGCCCTCAAGCATAACCAAATCGTTTTCATCCTCGGCGACAATCTGAAGCATGGAAAGGTGAAAACGTTTCTTTTCGGCCAGCGAGTTCACGCTTCGCGCGGCCCTGTAAGTCTGGCGCTACGCTCCGGCGCCGCGCTCATACCGATGTACCTCATCAGGAATTATCAAGGAAGTCTTCACCTCGTTATCGAGCGGAGATCCTTTCAATCAGAAACGGGAACGCCCATGAAGCTGAGAGGAGAGCATATTTTTATGCTAAATCATTCAAGCGCAAGAATCATAGCGGAAGCATTCAGTCTCCCGTTACTACTGCTCGCAAACGGCCTCAAATCAGCTCTTTGTTTGTCTATTGTCATCGGATTTACCAGTGCCGTATTCGCTCAATCGCCAGACCATGCTTGGCGCCTTGAGTGGGAGAATACGATTAAGGCGGCCAAGAAGGAAGGCAAAGTTGTTGTTTCTGTTCCCGCGAGCGCTGAGTTGCGACAAGGGTTGGAAGAAGGTTTTAAGAGACATTTTCCAGGGATCGGCCAAGAACTATTCCCAGCGCAGGGCGCCAGCAATATAAACCGAATTTTGACGGAGGATAAAGGCGGAGTTCATTACTTCGACGTTCATATCGGTGGCACGAGCTCTATTATCACCGGCTTACTGCCAGCGGGTCACCTTCAACCTCTCGCTCCGTGGATGATCTTACCGGAGGTCAAAAAAGCGAGTAACTGGTGGGGTGGTCACATTTGGGCTGATAAATCGGCGCAGTATATCTACATGTTTTTGGCCTATCTCACTGAGACACTTTGGTACAACACGGAGCAATTAAGACCGGGAGAGGTCAAATCATATGACGATCTGCTGAATCCAAAATTGAAGGGAAGGATTGAGATACTCGATCCTCGCACTCCAGGATCGGGGGAATCGACGTGGAGCTTTTTATGGAAAATAAAGGGAGAAGAATATCTGAGAAAACTGGTT
>QHOF01000247.1:3950-4216 GCA_003219335.1 Verrucomicrobiota bacterium
GCGCTCAAAAAGGCGCCCCATCCGAACGCCGCCAAAGTCTATGTTAATTGGCTTCTCTCTCGTGAGGGCCAGGAGGTTTTCAGCAACGCCATGGGTCAGCCTACTCGGCGCCTTGACGTCGATACCGCTTGGACGAAACAGTTCGGTCACATTGCAGCCAAAGATGTCCTCACTCCCAAGCGCTTCTTTGAATTGGAAAATCAGTCTGAAGAAGTGATCAAAACAGTGCGCATCCCAGCGACAGCGTTGGCTCGTAAGCTTTTGGA
>QHOF01000248.1 GCA_003219335.1 Verrucomicrobiota bacterium
CTTGTTGAGAATGCGATTGCGATTCCGTTTTTCTCAGGCGCGCGACGCCTTCACGCTCGTGCACGCTGGCTTCACCGGTGGTCGCGCTTTGCCTGTCGCGTTCTCGGCATTCGCGTAACAACCCGCGGTTCCATGCCATCATCAGGCCTTTTGGTGTGCAATCACCTCAGTTGTCTCGACGTGGTTGTGCTCAGTTCGATTCGGCCGTGCGTGTTCGTTGCCAAGCGCGACGTCGCAGGCTGGCCACTCTTCGGATGGCTGGCACGCGCTGCCGGCACCCTTTTTGTCAATCGCGAGCTCAGATTGTGCAGCTCTAAAGTTGTCGATCTTGTAAAAGATGCGATTGCGAGCGGCTCAGTCGTTGTCCTATTTCCAGAAGGGACAAGTTCGGACGGCACGACGGTTTTACCATTTAAATCGGCGTTGCTCGAATCGGCTGTGCAACTTCGGTGTCCTGTTGCGGCTACCGCCATTCAATACGCGCTCGATGAGGGTTCAGTTGCCGATGAAGTCTGCTACTGGCGGGACATGACTCTGGTGCCGCATCTCCTCAATCTTTTCTTTAAACGCGAAATCCGGTCGAACTGCTCACTCTCTGTTCCGAAAATTCGAGCTGGCGATCGCAAAGAGATCGCACGCGAGTTGCGCGAAGAAATCATATCGATGCGATCCTGAGGAGGGAGCAGAGGGAAATGCAAAAGCAGGTGATTCGCGTCGTTTATCCCACCGACAGCGCCAGAATCATGCTTCGGACTGAAGAGAATTGGGATTCGAATATCGAAGCGCATTCCATACAACAGGATGGGTGCATATCTGAGTTTCAGATCGAAACAGAGCGGCCATATTTTTATTTCAAACCGGTCCTGCTCCGCGATGGCACCACGATGTGGTCGCGCGGGGAAAATTTCCTGGCCGTTGCGACTTCGGGCGCGCCCTCGGAAATCCATCCCTATTTTCGCGAAGACACGCATTGCAGCGTGTGTGAATTGATGCCGCCGCTCGCGAGCCCATCGGGAGCTCAACATCGGTTCCGCGTCTTTCTGCCGCCCGGCTATTACGAGAACACTCTTAAGAAATACCCAGTGCTCTACATGCACGACGGGCACAACCTTTTCTTCAAGGAAGAAGCGTTTGCCGGAAATACATGGCGAGCAGATGAAGTCCTCACGATGCTCGATAAGATGAACGCGATCGAAGAAGTGATCGCTGTTGGAATTCATCCTAACGACCGGATGTCGGAGTACACTTTGCCAGGCTATCAGAACTATGGTCGTTTCCTTGTCGAAACGCTCAAACCACTGATCGACGCAAAATATCGGGGACTCGGCGGTCCTGCGAACACGGCAGTGATGGGCTCATCTCTGGGCGGCGTTGTTTCCTTCTATCTTGGGTGGCAGTGGCCCGAAGTCTTTGGCAAGGTTGCGTGCCTCTCGAGCACATTCACTTATCGGGACGATTTGCTAGCGCGCGTTTCCGCGGAACCAAAAAGAAAAATCCGGATTTACCTCGACAGCGGCTGGCCGGGCGACAACTACGAGGCTACCCGCAGCATGCGAGACCGGCTGATCTGGAAAGGATATGGTCCAGGCTCCGACTTGTTTTATCTGGCATTTCCAGAAGCGAAACACGACGAAAACGCGTGGGCCGCACGCAGCCCAATACCATTCCAATTCCTGTTCGGGAAACTGCCTGCCTTCGGATAATCAGCGAATTTCGGGAGCTGGTCGGGGCTAATTGCTCCAAATTTTTCCCGGCCTGAATCGTCCGGATTCCAAAGACTTGTTCAAAGCGAACCGAACAAGCCTATCATGAGCAAAAGAGGGTACAATCTCCCAATCCGATTCGGTTCCTGCAGTCGACGAACGGGAACTGATTTCTGTGAGAGCTGTGTGGGTTTGACGAATACTTGCCAAATAGACTGCACTTTGATGTGTTTTGTTGCATCATGGTGCAAGGCAGTGGTCAAGTGCATTTTCATAGGTAAATGCGTATTTCAGAGGCTGGCTACCCCGCTTGGATTCGAACCAAGAATAACTCCTCCAAAGGGCGCTGTGTTACCGTTACACCACGGGGTATCGCCAAACGGAGGCTTTAGCTTGCCCATTTTGAATCAAACCGCAATTGACAAACGCCGCGTTACATTCGTTCGATAGTGGAAACGCGGGGGCAACTCGGAGAAAAAATCGAGGTTGAATCATTGCGCCATAGGCGGAGGATGGACAGCGGTGTAGCGGACGACCAATTATGGATCGGACAAATTTTTTAGGACATTATCGCGTGAACTTTCGTTCCGACGGCGCCCCACGCGAAATCAGTAGCACGACAGGCGCAGTACCTGCTTACGAAGCCGTCGATGAAAGAACCGGGGAACTTGTTTGTGTAAGATTGGTGCCGGCGGAGAGCATCGATCCGGCTGCGCGGGAACAATTCGAAGAGCAGGCATCCACGGCGCAGAAGTTGCGGCACGTCAACATCGCCAAGGTTTTCGATTTTGGACGTGAAGGCGACGACTACGTCTATGTTTCGGAGCATCTGCCGGGTGAAGCACTCGCGACGTGGGTACTCAACCACGGCCCGATGCCGGCTGAGGCCGCGCTGCGGGTGGCGGAACAGATCGTGAGCGTTCTGTCATCGGCGAGTTTTCACAAGCTTCCGTATCCCTCCATTCAGCCCTCCGATATTATCGTCGTCCCGGGGCAGACGCCTGAAGGCAGTTGGCCACTTGTGAAGGTGACTAACTTCGGCTTGCCCGCGCAGCATTCGCAATCGTTAGAACAAGCAGCCTCTGTTCAGCAGCCTGCAAACTCTCACCCGTTGGCGCATGGAACCAGCGACATCCGTTCTGAGATATTTTCGCTCGGCGCGACGCTTTATTTTCTTTTGACAGGCATCGTGCCTTTCGCTGAGGCGCTCCAGCAGAGGCGAAAATTTTCCGGGTTTCCCAAGCCGTTACGGAGCTTGCTTGCCCAAATGTTGCATCGCGATCCCGACCAACGCCCCAGGGACCTGGTCGTACTCGCGGAGATGATCCGTCAATGCCTGGCGAAAATCGAACGGCGACGCATGCTTGGCGAAAGATACGGCATCCCGCTCAGGACAACCATTCCGCGTCGCGCTGAGGCACAGCCCGGACGTCTGCTGCGACGAGCGTTGGCAGTTGGCGCGGCGTTGTTAGCCGCAGCGTTGATTACGGGCGTTCTGTTTCCGGAGCCTGTTGGCAAGATCCTGCGCCGGACTCGTGACACAAAGTCGATCGGCGTCCTAATTGGCATCCCGGAATCTTCGCCGGCATCAGCGATCCAAGATGCGTCGAGTGCGCCTACTCGCCCGGCTCTGCCATCGCAAGACGTCCCTGCAGTCGTAGCGTCTGGGAACCAGCCGGCGAACGCGGCAACGACCTCGAATTCTCCTTCGGTTGCATCGCCGGACCTTCAGCAGACTCAAACAGCGATTGGTCAACCGCAGACTGCGGCTCCAAACGCTTCCGAGGCGAGTTCGCCAGCAGCAATAGGGGAAAGCTCTGCCGCTTCCGCGAGCGAGACGGCATCATCGCCGAAAGCTTCCAGCGAAGCGCCGCGAAAGACTGCTAGCGAACGGGGGGCGCAGCAGAAAAAGAAAGCTGTCGCCTCGGGATCCAAACGTATGCGCGGGAATCAGAGCGTGCTTGAAGATTCGCCGCGCGGCCGCGTCGGTTCGGTGCGCAGTCGAGTCGTCGGTATCACCTCGGATGGAAGACTGATTTTACGGTTGCCCTCCGGTCGCACTGCAGTCGTCGCGCCGGACTCTGATGAAGACGAATTCGCCCCACGGCGCCACCGGCGCGCTGTCATCGATCGCGA
>QHOF01000249.1:0-4182 GCA_003219335.1 Verrucomicrobiota bacterium
CGTTCGATTTGGTCGGCGAAGACGTGCTCATCACCGGCGCGGGGCCGATCGGTTGCATGGCGATTCCAGTCTGCAAACGCGCCGGCGCTCGTCACGTGGTGGTCACCGATGTGAATCCGTATCGTCTCGATCTCGCCAGAAAAATGAGTGCTGATGTTGCCCTGGATGTGCGCACCGTAAAAGTCGTTGATGCGATGCACAAACTCGGGATGAAAGAAGGTTTTGACGTCGCGCTGGAAATGTCCGGCAACCCGAAAGCGTTCGCCGACATTTTGCCGAACATGTTTCACGGCGGCAAAATCGCATTGCTTGGCATCATGCCTGGCAGCGGCGCAATCGAGTGGAACACCGTGGTCTTCAGCGCGCTGACATTAAAAGGAATTTACGGCCGCGAGATGTATGAAACGTGGTACAAAATGACCGCCATGATCCAGTCTGGCCTCGACATCTCGCCGGTCATCACACATCGCTTCCCGTACACGCAATTCAAGGAAGCCATCGAACTAATGAAATCCGGCAACTCCGGCAAAATCGTACTCAACTGGGGCAAGTCGTGATCCTGAGCGAAGCGCAACGGAGTCAAAGGAGCGTCAAAACAGCCGCGGATTCCGCGGATGCTAGAGATTCTTCCGCAAACTCAGCGTGCGCTCAGGTCGGGCAAACACGCCGGTCGTGCCGACGGCGCACAATCTTTGCTGAAGATTGGTCCAGCGCTTATTCCCATCCGGGAATGACGGTCGAACGAACTCCCGGAGACAAGATTATCTTTTCCCGAGTTACGGGATCGAGTGGCCTCTGTTGGTCTGCACCGGCGTCCGCGGACAAACAGCGAACAGCCCTTTGTTCGTCCGTTCGCTTTCCCAGGGATGTGGACCGACGGCAGAGAATCGCAGGAAATTTAGTTCTTGACACTTCTCCGCGTAAGAGGAGACTGCGGTTGCGCCAAGTCCGTTAGGCGACTCCAGCAAAGCCACCTCGCCCTCTTTCCGCAGGGAAATCCGCGAAACGTCAGGGTTCGCTCGCACAACTTGAGGTAGTAGCTATGAGAATCATGCAACATTTGTCGAGTTCGCTTTCGCGCAGCGAAATCAAGAAGATTATTCCTTTCGGTCCGCGCCTAGGTGCGCCGGCTTGCGTTCTAACCATAGCCATATTGATGGTCTTGGTCACAGGCGCTGTCTTCGCCGGCAGCGCGACGTGGAACCTTAACCCGACCAGCAACGACTGGAACACCGCTGCCAATTGGACGCCACCGACTGTCCCTAACGGCCCGAACGACACGGCGACGTTTGATGTCTCCAATGTTACCGACGTCTTAGTGTCGGCCAATACGGAGTTAGCCGGTATCGTATTCAACGCGGGTGCGAACGCATTTACGATTACTGTTAGCCCTTCGGGCGGCTCGACTTCCCTCACTATGGATACGGTAGGGATCACGAACAATTCAGTGATGATACAGAGCTTTGTGGCTGCGGGTGCTGTTGATGGCACCGCCTTCAACGGACAGATATTATTCACTCTCGCCGCGACGGCGGGCAGCCTGACTGCCTTCACAACCAAAGGCGGTGCGGTCAGCAGTGGACTTGGCGGCGCCGTAATATTTGAATACGACTCAACCGCGGGCAACGGCACTTTTACCAACGACGGTGCCGCGGTAAGTGGCGCAGAGGGCGGCGTCACGGCGTTCTACCATAATTCGCACGGTGACAATGCCACACTCATCGCCAACGGCGGTTCGAGCGGAGGGGCGGGCGGTTCCATTCAGTTTTCTGGCGGCAGTTCGGGTATCGGGGTTAACGATGGCACAGCGCACGTGGAGGTTTTCGGCAACGGCAACCTGGACATTAGCCGTCACGATGCTCCGGGAGTGAGTCTCGCCTCGATCGAAGGAAGCGGGAATATCTTCCTTGGAGGCAACATGCTGACCGTAGGTCAGGCCGACTCCGGCATAACCTTTTCCGGGGTAATCCAGGACGGCGGACTGCAAGGCGGTACGGGCGGGTCGTTGAGAATTAGGGATACGGCGGTCGTCCTCACCAACGCGAACACCTACACGGGTGGCACCGTCATTGCCGGCGACGGCAAACTTTTGGTCAATAATAGACTCGGTTCAGGGACCGGAAGCGGGCCTGTGGGGTTTCAGCCTCCACACCGCTGCACACTCGGCGGCACAGGCACAATCGCTGGCGCGGTCGCCATCCCAGGAAACACTTTCATATACGGACTTTATTTCCTATCGCCTGGAAGTAGGCGTCCGGATGGTGGTGAAGTTGGCCCCGGCACTCTTACCATCCAGAGCACGCTGACGTTCGACGGCTTCCCCGGCAACGGGAATGTGATCTACCAGTTCGAGCTAAACAGTAGGACTGGCCGTGCGGATAAGGTTGTCGCCAATGGTGTGACGATCAGTGGCGCGCAAATTTCCTTTAGTGGTCTTGGTGGTGAACCACTCACTTTGGGAACTATGTTCACGGTGATTGACAACAGGGCAGCCACACCGATTGCGGGCACGTTCGAAAACCTGCCCGACGGCTCCATCTTTAGCGCCAACAGGAACAACTTCCAGGCGAGTTACGAAGGCGGCGACGGAAATGACCTGACACTGACGGTTGTGCCGTAGCTATACCTCAGAACTCAGCCGTGGATTCCAACGGGCGAACGATCTGGATTGTTGACGCACATCGCGATGATGGAAGGCGTTTCGTTGTGCGCGCGGATGAAAAGCTGATGGCGTTTTTGGAACTTGAACGAGTCACCCGCGAATCATTGCGCTTCCAAAATGCCGAACGATTCGGCACGATTCTGACCATGACTCCGCTTTTTTCGGATTCTCCCCAGGCGAGCAAGCGGATTAGACCCAAAAATGCGTCTTTTGGTAGTGGTTACACCTTTGAAGTGAACCAAGGCATCTCATTGCCGTGAACTCTTACAACGTGCCCGATTCTGAAATCGCTAATTTCAACAAATTCGTGATCAACGCGAGTCACATCTAGCGCCAACTTCCGTGTGCCCAAAATAACGCGTTCACCTTTGCGCGGCGGAATAAATGCGTTTGCCATGTTGCCGTAATGTTCGAGCTGCTTGCCGTTTGCGTTGTAGAACTCTAAATGATGTTCGATTTTGTTTACGTCCATGCCCTGCATTCGTATCGCCAGCGATTACCATTTGCAAGATCCTTGCGCGGAATCATCTTGATCGCTTCCACGACCAACCTAGCGGTCCTAACCCAAAAAGCGGCTTGTTCGTAGTTCATCGCGTCCGTTTATATCATTTTGTCATTGCTGCATGTCCAGCAAAAGAGGCACAATCTACCGCGTGAAGTACTGGGAAATAATCGCTGACAATCTCAGCAAAGCCGGTTGGCGAACAATCTGGATTGCGGACGCACATCGCGGCGACGGAAAGCGCTTCGTTGTGCGTGCCGATGAAAAACTGACTGCGTTTGTTGAGCTTGAATCGGCGGTTCGAGCCGCTGCGAATTGTCTTGACTAGCTGGCGTAATTTTTTGCAAGATTTCGAGACACCAAGATCTGAATCCGGGAGAGAGCGCTTCTCCCGACAGCTTCTTCTTTCCCTCTTTCAGACCTGCAGTCGCACAATTAACCAATCGGGGGAACAGAAACCTTTATTTTATGAAAACGAAAACTTCACTCACAATAAATTCGATGAAACGCTCGCCTATGCGGCGCGCGTTGTTTCTCATTCCGGTCGTGCTCGGGTGCTTCGCGCTTTTACCCGCAGCGCGAGCGGTTTGTCAAGAAGGCTGTGACTTGACCAACGAAAACACGTTCCTGGGTGATAACGCGCTCGTGAACAACACAACCGGCGACCTCAACACGGCCACCGGCTATTTGGCGCTGTCTAGCAATACCTTCGGTAGCACCAACACTGCCACTGGTGCTCAAGCGCTTTTTAACAACACAGGCGGCAACGACAACACGGCCAACGGCTTTAATGCACTCCTTGGCAACACAACCGGCGACCTCAACACGGCCACCGGTGCATTTGCACTCTATAACAACAACGGCGGCTACAACACGGCCACCGGTCATGATGCACTTTATTTCAACCTCACTGGCTCCGGAAACACAGCGACCGGTCTTAACGCGCTCTTAAACAACACCACCGGTAGCAACAACATCGCAGTGGGCTTTAATGCCGGCATCAACCTCACCACGGGCA
>QHOF01000249.1:4214-4667 GCA_003219335.1 Verrucomicrobiota bacterium
CATTCGCATTGGCACGAGACGAAGGCACACGCACACATCTATCGCCGGCATTTATGGGGTAACTGTTGCACAAGGGGTAGGGGTGATCGTAGGTCCTGACGGTCACCTCGGGACGATAACCTCTTCCAAGCGCTACAAGGACGGAATTGAGCCGATGGACAAAGCGAGCGAAGCGATCCTTGCGCTGAAACCGGTCACGTTCCGCTACAAACACGAGCTAGACCCCGATGGCATCCCGCAATTCGGCCTTGTGGCCGAGGAAGTGGCAAAGGTGAATCCCGATCTAGTGGCCCGTGACGAGCAAGGCAAGCCCTATACGGTGCGCTACGAGGCAGTGAACGCGATGTTGCTCAACGAGTTTCTCAAAGAACATAAGATCGTGCAGGAGCAGGGAGCGATAATTGCGCGGCAGCAAAAGCAAATTGACGCGCTAACTGCAGGGTTGCAGAAAGT
>QHOF01000291.1 GCA_003219335.1 Verrucomicrobiota bacterium
CTTCGATTGTCCGTCCCGTGTCGGTCAGCTTTGACGTGGAAGGACAGCGCACGAGCAAGCTTTTGATGTTGGGACCGGTTTTTGGTTTCGGCCGTCGCGGGGGATCGAAAAGGAACCGGGTTGCCATGTCAGAGTCGATAAACGATGCGAGCCTTGGCGGTGTCGTAAGGCGACATCTCCATTTTTACCCGATCCCCGATTGTAAGTCGAATGAAACGCTTGCGCATCTTCCCGGAGATATGCGCGAGAACCAGATGATCGTTCGCCAGCGCGACGCGAAACATTGTTCCGGGGAGCACCGTCATGATGGTGCCTTCTAGTTCGATGGCTTTTTCAGAATTCATGAGGTTACCGACCTAGCGCGAGCGCTCCTTGCTTTCCTCTCCCTTGTTCGGGAGAGGATTAAGGTGAGGGTGACCGACGAGCGCGTCGTCACTAAATGTATTCGACTCCTCACCCTCCCCCTCTCCTCGGCCGAGAAGGAGAGGAAACCTATTTGAATGACCATTGCCTGCGCTCACCATGTGTATCTTTCGGTTGCGAAGAGCAATCAATTCCGGATTTACCAACGCTTGCCGGCGAATGAACGCTTCCCGCCGCCGCCGTAAGGACGCGGACGCTCTTCGCGCGGACGTGCTTCGTTGACAGTTAAAGTGCGGCCGTTAAGTTCGCGGCCGTTCAGGGCACTCATCGCGGCGCTAGCTTGTGCGCCATCGTTCATGGTGACGAACGCAAACCCGCGTGATTTGCCCGTGAACCGGTCCATCATCAGATGAACTTCGTTGACGGCGCCATGTTGTTCGAACAGATCCTGAAGGTCGTTCTCATTGGTCTCAAATGAGAGATTACCTACGTACATTTTCATTGTGTTTTGATTTTGGAAAAACTACCGAGCTACAGAGCCGTTCCCGGGAATCGGGTTTCAAACCACCAATGAGCGACGCTCACCTGACGATCTACCGCGCAGTGAAGTTAACAGAGTAATCCAATAAGCGGGCAGTATCGTCCGGATTGAGCGAAACACAAACGATCATTTCAACGCCTCCTTTTTTCTCCTTCGCTGCCTTACGATCGGAGCCAGCAGTAACACTGAAAATCCGTAGCCGAACATGGAATATCAAAGGCCTGCTCAGCCTGGTCGTCGCGGTGGGCGAAGTCTTCCGGGCGTCTTATAAGGAGGCTGGTCGGCAACGGCGACGCCGCCACCACAGCAGAGATATCGGTACGAGCCGAACGCCAGAACGCTCAGCAGCACGAACGCTGCGCACAACACTGCCAGAAGATTGTGGATTGGATGAGTAATTGAATAATTCTCATGCGACGCGTAGAACCCGTTGAAGCTCGCAAGCGCCGATGGCAGTTTCATCAAGTCCTCTCGCGACAATTCAAGAGCGCGCTCGTTAGGATGATATGTGGCTCCTTCTGCATAGGTGTGGCCCTGCCGTGTCGCGTTCGATATGCCCACCGAGGACATGGGCGACAGGACGATTCGCCAAAAAACCAATTACGCGAGCGGCGCTCCTCTGGTCGGCCGCTGTGTCCTCGAGAGTCAGTCGGCCTGGCATCAGAAAATCGCCTGAAAAGAGAAGTGCAGTCCTTTCATCATAGAAGGCGACGTGCGCGGATTCATGGCCCGGCGTCGGTATGACGTCGACTATGCCGCCGCCCAGGTCTAAATGGGCAATGCCCTCCGGCCAACAATCGAATCCAAAGAAAGCGCGCACAGACGCCAAATCTGGAGGGACGACCTTTACATCTGGCAGAGAGGCGAACTGCCCATCGCCAGCGTAATGATCGCGGTGTTTATGGGTGTGCACCACGAGCAAGGGAAGGTGTACGCCGTCCTTGAGTGGCAGAAGGGAAAGCACCGTCTGCGCCAGCGGCATCTTGATTGAGTCGGCGACGGTATCAATCAGAAGAGCCTTTTGGGATCCAACGAGCAGGTAGATAAAGTTCGCTTCAGGATTGGCGCAAGGATTTTGTCGTAGGATGAAAGTTTGCGGCTCGTAGGCGTGTACCTGCAGAGGAGCTTGAGGTGACGCGGCACAGTTTTCAGCGCCGATGTTCCACTGCGGGCAGAGATCCGGGCACCGGCTCGGACCCTGCGGACTCGGCGCAATACACAACGATTGCAAGCAGCAAGAGCGCCTTGGCTAGCGCCAACGAAGAAGCCGATTCATTATTTCGACTTTCATCGACGCCGCATTTCACGCTGCGCGCAAATAGATTTAGTCTTCGCGAGTTTGCGGCAGAAAATCTAAAACCACCTCTTCAGACGCCAAAAGCTTGCTCGTCGTGGCGAGTGGTGGGCGAAACTTTCGGAGTTTAGGCACGACCACATTTCCATTTCCCTGGCTCGCACCCTTCTACGTCGCTCGTCCCATTCAAACTAATTGCCGCAGCGGACGCGATTCTTTAGACAGAGATGAAGCGCTCCCGTGATGGGCCAAATCATATGTCCAGAGCCCAAGATGTGATGACCAGTCTTCTCGCGTTCGCGGATATTCGCATCAACGGCGATCGCCCTTGGGACATAGAGGTGCATGATCAGCGATTCTTTAGCCGAGTCCTGGCTTCTGGGACACTCGGTTTGGGGGAGTCCTATATGGATGGCTGGTGGGACTGCGACGCGCTGGATGAGATGTGTTGCCGCGCCATTCGTGCTGGACTCGAGAAGCGCTTCGTATTTCGACTCCCCAATCTCTGGGCAGTACTCACCGCGCTCCTCACAAACCAGCAGACTCTCCGGCGTTCCCGAAAAGTCGGCCGGGTGCATTACGATCTGAGCAACGATTTTTTCGAAGCGATGCTCGATCCAAATATGCAATATTCCTGTGCGCTCTTCGCCGAGGGCGACGATCTCGGCTCGGCGCAACTACGGAAGCTGGATTGGATTTGTGAAAGGCTGCGTCTGCGACCCGGCCTCCGCCTGTTGGACATCGGCTGCGGCTGGGGCGGATTGGCCCGTTATGCCGCTCGCCACTACGGTTGCAAGGTAGTCGGGATAACAATTTCACAGGCGCAATTCCGTTACGCGCAACGTTGGTGTCGCGGGTTGGGCGTGGAAATCCAACTGCGCGACTACCGCGAAGTCACCGGGCAATTTGATCGGGTGGTTAGCGTGGGCATGATCGAGCATGTCGGTTACAAAAATTATCGCACCTATATGCGAGCGGCCGCTCGTTCGCTAGGCGAGAATGGATTGTTTCTTTGCCAGGGAATCTGCGGAAACATTTCGCGCGTCCACGCCGATCCCTGGATCAAGCGCTACATTTTCCCAAATTCCATGCTTCCTTCCCTCGCCCGTCTGACGCGCGCTGCGGAAGGCGTTTTCATCCTCGAAGACATCAAGAACATCGGGCCGAATTACAACCCGACACTTCTCGCATGGGAGGAAAACTTCCGCCGGACCTGGCCCCGGTTTGCAGATCGCTACGGCGAACGTTTCCAGCGAATGTGGCGATTTTACCTGCTCAGTTGCGCGGGCGCGTTTCGGGCGCGCAGTCTGCAAGTCTTTTCGATTCTCTTTTCGAAAGAAGGTACCCCCATTGCGAGTGACGTCCGCGATCAGAGACAGGCCGCGTCCTCAACTTGCACGGCAGTTCTTGAGCCAAGCGCCCGCCTCTTAAGCCGCGCGTGAAATATTGGGAAATAATCGCTGACACTGTTTGCGTATTGGTCGGATACGCCTTTGCTGGCAGAAACTCATGGAACCAAAATACGCGAGGTTAACTCCGGAACTTTACTCCTACGTTTGCCACCACGCATCACGAGCAAACAATCCAGTCCTCGCTACG
>QHOF01000292.1 GCA_003219335.1 Verrucomicrobiota bacterium
GACTCCTCCTGCGGTCCGTCGTGAGGCTATGGAGATAACTCTCGGCTGTCGAGAGCGCGATGGCGCTCCGTCTTTATTATTCTTTGTTCGGCTGGGGAAGATACTTCCGGAGCAACGGCGACTCGTAGTTGGCCCGTTCGACCGTGCTCATATGGGTGTAAAATTTTCCCAGCGGCTTCCCATCGGGAGAATATTTGGTTCCCATGTAGAGAAGCGGGTTGGAGTCCTCGCGATAAAGCTCGCCTTCGACGGCGCCCTTGCGAACGTGCGTTGCCAGGACCTCGCCGACGAATAAGTCCATCTCTTCGCCGAAGGGGATTTGCTGCACCACGCGGTACTCGACGTTGCCGATGGCTTCGCCGATCAACGGCACGGAAATTTTCGCAGGTTTGACGGCCGTGAGACCGGCTGCCTGCCATTTGTCGACGTCACGGCCGGAGATGTAACCCGCGAAGACGACGATATCCATCATCTTATCCGTAGGCGCGCTCATGACAAACTCGCCGCGTTCGAGGAGAAAGTCATAAGTCAGCGTCCTCTTCTGGATTGCCACGATCATGCGAGAGGGCTCGAAGCCCGTAGGCGTAAACCACATGGCGGTGAGAAAATTGAGCCGGTTTTTCGCCCCGCGGGTGACGACGAGAGACGGGACGCGAATTCCAAAAGGCTTGTTGCCGTGGTTGCCGGCCTCGAACATATCCGGGTCTTGCCAGTCCACGCTCGTTTCCGTCCGCTTCATTTACCGACTGACTATCATGGATTGCTATGGGACGCTACGGAGCGTGAAAGCTCGAATTGACGAATGAAGCAGGAGTGTATATTAGGGGGTCCGGCTCATATAAATTCTGTACAGCAGATTCTCAAGTAGCTAATCGGTTCAGCAATACGACGAGAAATAGTCCATGCTCGATTCCTTGTTGGAGCTAATTTTTGAGTTCCTCACTGAATTGTTATTTCAGCTTTTGGTCGAAATCGGGTTTGAACTTAT
Source organism: Verrucomicrobiota bacterium (assembly GCA_003219335.1). Lineage (GTDB taxonomy): Bacteria > Verrucomicrobiota > Verrucomicrobiia > Chthoniobacterales > UBA10450 > Udaeobacter. Next base: position 989 of record QHOF01000292.1, read on the forward strand.
CGCTGAGTTCTTCCGTCGTCACCAGACTTTAAGCGCCGTGTTCGCATATTTTGCGATCGGCCTGTCCGGCGCATTCGCGGGACTTTTTGCTTCCACTATGTTTCCCCAACGAATCTTGTCAATTTCAATTATCCCGGGGATTAGCTTGCTGGTAACTCCAGTCGTGGCCGGATGGGTCATGAAATCTTTCGGGGATTGGAGACTGAGCCGTGGCCATCAACCGACGATCCTGGCGACTTTCTGGGGCGGCGCCCTCTGCGCTTTTATGATGGCGCTCGTGAGGTGGATAAGAGTCGGGTGATTTGGGTAAGACCGTAGGGGACGCGAATACAGGCGCGTTGGTAGCGACGCAACGCCTCGACCGATCCTAGAGGCTGCCAGCTCGAGCGAGCCGGCAGCCACAAACAATTCCGCAGGAGAATGCTATTTGAAGACGGGAATGCCGGCGGCGAACCAGTTTCCGCTACCTGCGGTGCGGATGAGGAGCACCGGGCTCGCGCAGTCAGCTGGTGGTATCGGCGTCAGCACGTCGTCAATCTTGAAGTCGCCGTTCAGCTCGAGCGGGATACCGGTGGTGTTGGTGCTGTGGCCCGTGGTTCCACAAAACAGTGTAGCAAATACGCTCTGACCCGTCGTTCTACCGATACTATCGCCGCCAGCCAACACTAGCCCGTTTCCTGCGACGCTGATGTCACCGTTGGTTTTTATAGTGGCATCTAGGTCCTCTATCCTCCAAATCTGACCGGGAGAGTTGACACCGCGGACAATGTTCCGGTTAACAGTAACCGCGCCCGTGGTCGCGTTCACGGCGACGTTCGAGATCGGGATGGCTCCGATCCCGCCTTTGAATTTTATCAATATATCATCTGCCAATACCGATGAAGCAGAAAGCAATCCTATGAGGACCACGAAAGCGCATGCAAACAAACTTTTTTTCACGACGCACCTCCATTTTGTTTTTCAACGCGTGATTGAACCGATCGACAAACAAATCGCAACACCACGATTCTAGTCGCTACCGTACTATTGATGTCAATCCCCCATTCGGGGGTTTTTTTGATGCCCCAGTTGGGGTTGTTTGACGGCTCCTATAAACGGCTGAAATTAAATTCCGGCGGGCCGACGGTTCCTTTGTGGAAGTTTGGTTGTAGCGCCATTCAGTATTCGTTTCATTTTTCATTTCCGCGTGAAATTTTGTCCCGCACTCCATCTCGGCGAAAACCAATTTGCCTGTCTCCCCGTTTCCTGTAATGGTAAACGCCATGGCGCAAAGCGAGCTCAAACGACAAATAGGTTTATTCGATGCGATCATGCTGATTTCCGGCGACATGATCGGCATTGGCATCTTCGTTACGACGGGAGCAATTGCTGAAACGCTCCCTACGCCGGGAGGAGTGCTGTTGGTGTGGCTTCTCGGAGGTCTGCTCGCACTGACGGGCGCGCTCAGTTGTGCAGAGCTCTCGGCGAGTTTGCCGTATGCGGGTGGAGACTACATTTACATCAGAGAAGCCTACGGAAAACTCATGGGCTTTCTTTCAGGATGGTCATCATTTTTAGTGACCTTCTCGGGCGCTATCGCGTTCCTCGCCGTCGGCTTTACCGGGTTCATGTCTTTTTTCTTCCCTCTCCTTGGGTCCCAGGACGCTTTTTTTTCGACCACAGTCGCTGGTCTCTATATAAATTTCACGGTGGGCAACATCTTTTCCATGATCGTCGTCCTCCTTATATCGGCGCTCCATTGCCTGGGCGTCCGACAAGGGACTGTGACGCAAAATATCTTGACTACCTTGAAAATCGGCGCTCTGTTGGGAATTATTCTTCTGGGAGTCTTATTCGGCAACGGGAGCACGGCGCACTTTAGTCCGTTACTCGATTGGCAGAAGCTAACGAAATTTAGCGTTTTTGCCGCGGCCTTCATACCCGCGATTTTTGCGTACTCGGGTTGGAATGCCGTAATCTATATCGCCGGCGAGATCAAAGAACCGGAAAAAAACTTGCCGCGCGCTTTGTTGTGGGCGAACTTAATTGTCATTGCCCTCTACTTGGCTGTCAATGTCGTTTACATCTACGCTGTACCGGTGACGGAAATGAAAGGGGCGCTCAGAGTGTCCGAGGTAGCGACGACGGCTCTGTTCGGATACCAGACATCGGCGTGGATCACCGCAATCATCACCGTGTCGATCCTTGGCGCGCTCAACGTCGTCACCATGATCGGGCCGCGGATTTATTATGCGATGGCGCGCGATGGACTGTTCTTCCAACACCTTACGCGCATTCATCCCACCTTTGGAACGCCGACCAGCGCGATTATTCTCCAGGCGATATGGGCGTGCTTGCTTATTCTAACCGGGACTTTCGGTACGCTGTTCACCTACGTCAGCGTGATCATCACACTGTTCTCCGCGCTTACAGTCGGATCTGTAATAGTGCTTCGATGGAAACGGCCCGAGCTAAAGCGCCCCTACAAACTTTGGGGTTACCCGATTGTGCCGATCCTGTTCATTATCGCTCATTTGTGGATTGTATGGGGCTCGGTGGTCGAAAAACCCCGGGACTCATTGATTGGAGTTTTTATTGTTGGCTTGGGTATCCCCGCTTACCTTATTTGGCAGAATCGGTTAAAAAGTAAGTAGCAGGC
>QHOF01000293.1:0-555 GCA_003219335.1 Verrucomicrobiota bacterium
TGGTTAATGCCCGAACGCACCTCGACGTTTTCGCCAGACTGGCCCTTGACGCATGCCGCAATGCCCATGACGGCGAGTGCCAGAACGATGAGAAGAATCCAGAGCTTCATTTTATTTTGGTGCATTGATGAACGCCCAAATGTAACCGTCTGGGTCGGCAATGAAGGCTTCGGTTCCCCAGCTATACTTGCGCGGTTCCTGAGCGATTTTGTAGCCGGCCTTGCGCGCGCGCTCGATCGTCGCCGCAACATCCGTAACGGCGAAATGTGGGTACATGCCCCAGCCCGGGCGCGCGTTCGTAGGACGTTTTTCATCCCAATCCCAGTGCGTGCTCGATAGAAACACGCCCACGTTCCCTGATTCCAGCATCGCAAAATCTTTGCTCTGCGATTTGATCTCCAGACCTAAGAAGTCATGATAAAACGCGATCGACTTTTTTAGGTCGGCTACTTCCAGCAAAATGTGATCGACCTTCGGAGGCGATTCCCCTTGCGCCAGAGGGATCAGAGCGAACACCCCGCCGGCCATTACAACAGCGATAGTTTGCGCAACGCT
>QHOF01000293.1:636-1979 GCA_003219335.1 Verrucomicrobiota bacterium
ATAAACGTCGGCTTGGCTTTTGCCGCGCGATCGGTCGCTGGGGTTGCCTTGGTTGCCACGAGATGAATCAGTCCGCCATCCGGGCGCATGAAACAGATCACCGACATCGGCGTTCCATTCCACGAGAAGGTCTTACAGCCGAGGCTGTCGAGTTTCTCCAGGGTTGAGGGCAACTTCTGCGCGGCTGGCGCGTGCTGGGAATGCAACCACGACACAAGTTCAGCCGCGTTGTGCGATTCCGCGTCGAAGTTCGATCTATCGTGAACGAGTGAAGAAATGACGATCACTGCCTCGTTCTGCCATCCGGCCAGATGCACTGGCCGCATTTCGTGCCAGATCAAAGAACCAAGAATCGCCATTGAGATCAGCGCGGCGGCAATCGCCAATTTGATGAATGGCTTGGACCAGCGGAGCGGCCTGCTGATTTTTACGCCGGCGAGAATGTTTTCTCCTAAATCAACCGCGACCGCGACCGCGCGCAATTTTTCCGTCACCGTCGCGTCGAACGCAACAGATTCCTTGAACCACTGTTCCAAAACCGGATCGCGTCGCGCTTGCTCGAGCGCTTCGGCAAAGCGCGGGTCACTAGCGTCCTGACCGCCCGGCCGATACGCGTTCAAAATGAATTTAGCTTCCCGATTATCCATGTGATCCCTCTTCTTTATCTGATTGAAATGAAACGACTTTATTCCCGAGAGCTTCCTCTTTGGAGAGCAGCCGCTGACGCAACAGCGCTTTGCCACGCGAGAGGCGCGACATCACCGTGCCGATCGGCACTTCAAGAACTTCCGCGATCTCGTGATAGGAAAAATCCTTCAGGTAGAAAAGGGTGAGCGGCGCGCGGAATGGTTCTTCGACTTCATGCAAAGCTTGCAATATGGTACCACTGTCAAGCGCATTCACGTTCGGCAAGATCGACATCTCCTCCTCGCGAATCTCTTCGAGTTCAACCTTGGGAAACCGCACCTCGTGGCGCCTCCGGCCCAGAAACTCACGATACAACGTCGTAAACAACCACGCTTTCGCCTTTGAACGATCGCGCAGTTGATTTCCCTTCGAGGCCCAAAGAAAGAAAGTCTGTTGTGTCAAGTCCGCCGCATCGGCCTCTGATTTGGCCAGAGTCGGTGCGAAGCGATAGAGCGCTGTATAATGTCGATCCACCAATTGCTGAAAAGTGTCCCCGTTCATGATTGACGAAGCTGGTTTCGGCCAAAATAGAGTCTGGCTACCGTCTGAAGAATGGCGAGACCGGCGCAAATTGCGCCCGCAAAATTTCCGGAAATCTTTGACCGTCCGCCCTGGCGCGGCCGATATCCCACCGGGACTTCCCTGATCTTCAATCC
>QHOF01000293.1:1989-5356 GCA_003219335.1 Verrucomicrobiota bacterium
CCACGTTCCAGCCAAAACCGCGTTCGCGCATATCAATATCATCCAGTGCCTGCCGACGGATAAGCCGCAGCGGTCCGAAATCAGCAAAGCGAAATCCCCAACCGCGCTCGATCAGTTTGCTGACGAGCTGATTCCCGAAACGCTGGACGGGAGTCATCGCTTCAGGCCCCGCCTTTGTCGCGAAACGATTGCCAAGCACAAAGTCTGCATCATCCCCCGCTGCAATCATAAGATCGAGATCGTCCAGGTTATCGCTGCCATCGGCGTCGCAAAAAAGAATCCACGCCACACCGTGCGGAATGTTCTCCAGTCCGCGTCGACATGCGCGGCCATATCAACACTGTGGTTCGCGGAGCACGTCGGCACCTGCGCTACGAGCGCGGTCTGCGGTCGCATCAGTGCTGCCATTGTCGATCACACGAATTCGGTAAAACCCGCACTGCCGCAGCTTCCGAACAACGCCGGCGATAGTCGCCTCCTCGTTTAAGGTGGGGATAACAACCAGGCAGGAGTCATGGAATGTACACTTGAGGTTGGTTCTTGAAATCTTTTCCTTTACGGCCGCTGCGATCACAATTGTAAGAGGCGTAAAACTCTCGGAATTACTGAACCGTTGGACAGCACTACTATTTCTGAACAACGGCGTTCTCGATCATGCTGATACCATCGCGCGAGGCGAGCTTGCCTTTCACCGTGATCGTCTTGGCCGCGTCGTTCGCAAGCTCCGAATTTGCTGGCTTGTGATCGCCAATGAGCAGGTAGGTCTTGCCATCGCTCGCTTTAATACCAACCGGTAATCCGCTCGCGATGCATTTTTTGGCGCAAGCAGCGTGCTTTTCACCCATTGCGCCATGATCGATATAGCAGGACATGTCGAGCACTTCGCCTGTGGCTGTTATTTCCTGACCGCCGGGCTTCTCGCTTTCTTGGGCGATAGCCAAGCCGGTTGTCAGTTCCAGCAAAATGGCTAGCGTCAGAGCTCTCGTTAGTTTTTTCATATTTGTTTCCTTTCCCTTGGCTTCGTTAGTTGTTTGGTCTTGTGTCAGCAAATGAGAAAAAACGCGTGAGCTTTTCAGCTCGCCTCGGCCCCTCATTTTGCTTGTCCATCATGTGCTAAGAGTCCCAAGTGGCCCCCGGTATTCCGGCTTGCATGCAGACCCGCCTCGCAATTTTTTTCTATTGCGATGGCAAAAGGAGATCCACTAGGGCCGCGTAGCCTTTTTCCGCAAGGCGCTGGGCCGCGAGTTTCGTGTAAGCTTCCGATGCCTCAACCCCGAGCCCGTTCACCAGCCGGTTCATTAAATTAAAAAGCGCGCAGATAGCGACGGCATCGTGCAGTGCGCGATCATCCCAACCTGCGGCAAATATTGCATCGACATCTGCAGATGTGATTTCGCCCGGCGAAAGCGTGAGTTTGCGCACGAAAGCTAGCACTGGACGCATTCGTTCATCGAGGTGTTCCAAGTCGGAGCCAGAGAAAATTTGCGAAATTGCATCCGCTTGAATCCCCAGCGCGACGGCTGTTTGTGAATGAACGGCGCGGCAATAATTGCAGTTGTTCAGACCCGAAATATACGCCGCAATCAGCTCGCGTTCGGCCGAGCTGAATGGCGACTCGCCGCGCAAGAGAACTTCGTGATATTCCAGCAGCGGACGCGCGCTCTCGGGAAACGCCTGAAAAACTTGCAGTAGACCAGCCCCAAGTTTCAGTGAACGCAAATAACTCATCGCGACGTGGTAGCCGGCGCTTTGACGGCCGCGCTCGGATGAACTAAAAGCTCCCCAAGTTTTCTTACGTCCGTCGTGGGAAGCTGGCAGACGAAATTTTCGCAGACGTATGCCGTTGGTTTTCCGTCTGTTTGTGTGACGTTCTTTATGAACTCAACGCGCTCGGCGAAGAACTGCTGACCTGTGCCGCCATCGGCCAAAATGAGAACTTCATGCGGGACGAAGTGGCGATGTACCTCGCGCAACATGGCCTGCGTCGAGGCATCGTCAGCTTTTCCGGCAATGACAACCTGTTTCGGTTTGGAGCGCGACCAGGACAAGGCGACCAACATTTGCGGCATCGATGACGGCGCGGCTTCGAGCTGCTTCGCGAAAGCTTTGAGGGTTTCCTCCGCGCGTTGTCGCGTGTCGTTTTGGTCGAGCCTGTAGCCTACGCGCAGAAGATTCAGCGCGCTGATGGAGTTCGGCGACGGCTCGGCCGTGTCGTCGGCTTCTTTCATTCGCAAGAGCACATTGGCATCGGCGCCGCTTGTGCTGAAATAGCCGCCCTGTTTCACGTCGCGGAACAATTCGTCCTGGCGCTGCTGCAATTTCATCGCCATCTCGATCTTGCTTACATCGAACGAAGCCTCGTAGAGATCGAGCAAACCCTGAATGAGAAGCGCATAATCGCTGGCGAACCCATTCACCTCGCTCGCGCCCTGGCGATAGCTGCGCAGCAGCGTGTTCGTCTTCGCGCTGTAGAGCTTTTGTTGAATGAAATCAGCGGATTTGTTCGCTGCCTCCAAGTACGCAGGATCATCAAGCACCTGATATGCGCGAGCGAATGCCGAAATCATCAAGCCATTCCAGGCTGTCACGATCTTGTCGTCACGCGCCGGGCGCGGACGTTTCGCGCGGGAGCCGGAAAGTAGTTTTCGGCTTTCGTCGAGCAGTTGTTTGGTTTTCTCCTTGCTCAGGCCGAACTTCTTTGCCGTGTCTGCAAAATCGTGGCGCTGAATGAGGATATTCTTGTTTTTGAATTCTCCCTGCGGATCCTCCGCTGCATTGCCCTTCTGCTCTACGCCGTAAAGATAATCAAAAAGCCTGGCACGCTCCGCGCCGAGCACGCGGTCAATTTCATCTTTCGACCAAACGTAAAACGCGCCCTCGGCGTGTTCCGGCTTGCCCGCCGCGAGCAAACTGTCGGCGTCTTCGGCGGAATAAAACCCGCCGTCTTTATCCGCCATATCCCGCCGCACGTAATCGAGAATGTCGCGCGCGGTTTTCTCGAAGAGTGGATCGCGCGTGATCTGGAACGCGTTCAGATACGCCATGGCGAGCTGCGCCTGATCGTAAAGCATCTTTTCGAAGTGCGGCACGTGCCAGAATTTGTCGGTCGAATAACGATGAAAGCCGCCGCCGATGTGATCGTGAATCCCGCCCTCAGCCATCTTGCGCAAAGTGAAGATCGACATCTCCAGTGCGTGCTTGCCGTCTTTTGATTCCGGATTGCTGCCGTAGAAATCGAACAAGAAATTCAACGTCACTGGTCGCGGGAATTTCGGGGCACCGCCGAACCCGCCGAATTTCGCATCGAACTGCGACGCGAATTGTTCATAAGCCTTGGGAGCAACGGAGTCGCTCACCTTTTCGGCGC
>QHOF01000293.1:5373-5829 GCA_003219335.1 Verrucomicrobiota bacterium
GATCGCGATCGCACTCTGCAATTGGCTAATGATTTTGTCCGAACTGGCCACGATTCGTTCGCGATCCGATTTCCATGCTTCAGCGACTTTGTTCAGGACCCTGGTTAAGCCTGGCTGACCCCACTTGTCCGCTGGCGGAAAATAGGTGCCGCCGAAGAACGGCTTTAAATCGGGCGTGAGAAACACTGTCATCGGCCAGCCGCCGCTGCCGGTTGTCGCCTGCACAAACGTCATATAAACCTGATCAATGTCCGGTCGCTCTTCGCGATCCACTTTAATGTTCACAAAATTGTCGTTCATCAACTTCGCGATCTCGGGGTTCTCGAACGACTCATGTTCCATCACGTGGCACCAATGACAGGTCGAGTAGCCGACCGAGAGAAAGATGGGCTTGTTCTCCTTTTTCGCCTTGTCGAAAGCTTCCTTACCCCATGGATACCAATCGACGGGATTGTG
>QHOF01000293.1:5897-7052 GCA_003219335.1 Verrucomicrobiota bacterium
CGGCCTGCGCGGCTTTTCCGACCACGGATAAAGCAAAAGCGGCAACGAAAATGATTGTGAACAATTTCACGATCGGTGTGGCGGCGATTCGATCACAAGCAATTTCAAACCTTCTGCAGCAGCGATTGGATTTCTTTCTCAAAAGTTTCCTTCGCTTCGCAACCCAAGTGTTCACTGACAATGCCGAGGGAGACACCAATTACTGCGAGACCTTTGCGTCCGTACTCCTTTTGCAATGCGACAAAGCCAGGTATCTCCCTTGAAGGCTACTGGCTTATAAACCAGCCAATGGCGGTTGGATCACTCTCGAAAAAGTCGAGCAACAACCCTGCCACTTTTTGTTGACCGCTTGCGGACGGATGAGTGCCATCGCTTTGCACGTCATCGCACGTCCACACGAGTCCATCGCTACGCCCTCTTAATCCGTCTGTCCAAAGATAAGGACCCCACGCCAACCACGGACCGCTCGTCGGATCGTTCGTCATATGCGCGATAATTAAACCTTTGACCGCGAATCCACTTTCATACGCATACGGTTCCGGATTGAGATTGGTTGTGGCGTAACCGGCATACGTTCGACTCGCAAGATAGATAATCTGCAAATTAGGAAAGCGCTGTCGTAAAATCTCTACGATGGCGGCTAAATCGTTCTGAAGGTGCTGCGCGTCCACAGGGAAAGACTCCGTTGGTCGCTCAATCGCTTCCTTCAGCCAAATCGATTGCACCTGCTCGTTCGTGGCACTCGCATTCGCGAGTCGGTGATCCACTATCGTCCAATAGGTCGCGTTTGGATTTTTAATTGTCTCCGCATCCTGACCTGAAACGGCGCCATCGACCAGTTCCAGGTTGGGATTCTTTTGCGGATCTGCATTTGCCTCGCGGATAAACTCTTGAAATTCCAACGTCGCGTTCGACATGCCAATTGAAAGCATCACAATTTTGCCATGCGCGTCTGGTTGACCGTTGGCATTCAATGGCTGGATCGCCTGCGCGTGCTGGAGGCCGATCTGCTCATATGCTGAAGGAGGTTCATTCGAGCCACCAAGATACAATCCGCCTTCGTAGCCCTTGTATGTTCCGAGTCCGAGATCGATCAAGGGTGAGAATCCAACTGAGATGTTGTCGCAATTTGCCGAACCAGGCATATTCACGGTC
>QHOF01000293.1:7067-8815 GCA_003219335.1 Verrucomicrobiota bacterium
CGCGTTGTCTTCGCTCCGCTGCGCGAGCGCTGACCCAGGTGTGAATCCAAGCAGCACAGCGAGCATCAGAATCGTCGGCACGTTTTTCATTTTAGGTTTCATTTTAGGTTTTTCCTTTTGTTTCTTCCGTTTTTCGTTCGATTTTGTGTGAGTGAAATAAGGATGCGACGCAAGCGTCGCCCTCATTATGGTGAGAGTCGCAATTCGTCTTCATATTCCGCAATCTTGAGCTTCTGCCGATCAACCGGTGCGCGCATGCGCTGGTAATCACTCCAGGCCGAACCCGCATATCAACGGCAGCCAGAGTATTGCGTCCTGAACGAGCGGAAGCGCCCGTCCGTTCTGAGGCGCGCCAGGCAGGTTTGTAATCCCAAAGTATGCGAACGCCGACAAACTGAACCCGCAACCGCGTCCGAGATCATTCACGTCGGCTGCGGACGGACCAAAGCCTGTCAAGATCCCGCAGATAATAGAGCGCGAAACAGGCTCCTAGCATCGGCCAGGCAGCGAAGAAAAGAATGTTCGAACCTTCGAACGGATGGAGATATTGGCGGAAACTCGAAAGCGTCGAGACTGCGTGAAGCAGCAGCACCAGACCGTAGGTCAGCCGCGGCGCAAACCCGATTACAAATCCGATTAGAATCGCAAGTTCCGCGGTGCCGATCGAATACATTACTGCCGGCCCGAGCCCGCGTAAAAAATAAAAGTGCTCGTAAACAGACGCCGCGTGCGCTGGACGAACAAACTTGTCGATTGTCCAGATGAGCATGACCACAAAAACCGTGACGCGCAGAACCAGCAGCGCCACGCCGATGCGCTTGCGATTATCGAGCGAATTCACCTTTGAAATGCTAGGGACCAGTTTGGGAGAGTATCAAGTGATCTATGCTGAGCCACCCAGGTCCTGAAAGAAAAAGCCAAAAAAGAATCACCAGATAAAGCACATCTGGAACGTATAAAAATTCTGAAAGCCAGGCGAGCGGTGACGTTGCTTTGATGTTTTTGATCGCGGTGGTGGCAATGGCAACGATCATCACGCCGCTAAGCATCGCGCACGCGAGAGGCGTTACCGCGCCGAGGACAAGCAGCAAGCCGCAAACAAACTCTACTGTCGAAACAAAGACAGCATTGAATTCCGGGAAAGGAACATGTGCCTCGAGTAGCGTTTCGCGCATCTGTTCCCGCCGCTCAGGAACAAAAAGTTTGCCGCGTCCCGAAAGAAAGAAGAGCAAACCGACTGCGACCCGCACCACGAGAATCCCTAGCCATTCCCATGCGTGCAACTCACTCAGCAACGTTCGCACTGACAACATCGCGACCATTGGATGACTCGCTGCCAACCTTTATTCCTTTCAGTAATCACCTCGCAACGGAATAATCGAACGAACTCACGTCTCCAAGCTTCAGAACGTGGCCCGGTGAAACGAGGTGAAACGGCTCTTTTCAGGAATAAAGCGGCATGCTAAACCTTCGAATAAAAAATGATTCAATCTGATCAGACGGAAAGCTTTGTCCGGAAACGCTACGGTGCCGGAGCTATTGCGCGTGAATCCAAACTTTGCTGTCCGGTCGACTACGCCGAGGGATTTCTAAAGGCCATCCCGCGAGAAGTGGTCGAACGCGATTATGGTTGTGGCGACCCGTCGCAATATCTGCGTGAAGGCGAAGTCGTGGTCGATCTTGGCAGTGGCACGGGAAAAATCTGTTTCATCGCCGCGCAGGTCGTCGGTTCGAAGGGCAAGGTCATC
>QHOF01000293.1:8903-13311 GCA_003219335.1 Verrucomicrobiota bacterium
CGAATTTCGGAAAGGCCGCATCCAGGACCTGGCGCTCGATCTCGAATTGTTGGATCGCGAACTGAAGAAAAAACCGATCGCAGACGCAGCTTCATTCCTTGCCGCCGACGAACTCGCCGAAGAGTTGCGCGTCAAACATCCGCTTATCGCCAGTGATTCGATTGACGTGGTTGTGTCCAATTGCGTGCTCAATTTGGTCGGGTCGAAATCCAAGGGCCAGCTTTTCGACGAAATTTTCCGCGTTCTAAAAAAAGGTGGACGCGCTGTCATCTCGGACATCGTGAGCGATGAAGAAGTCCCCGCGGAAATGCAAAATGATGCGGAGCTTTGGAGCGGCTGCGTTTCCGGCGCGTTGACAGAAGAAGGTGTTCTCGCCGCGTTTGAGAACGCGGGCTTTTACGGAATTCAAATCTTGAAACGGGATGCGCAGCCGTGGCGCACCGTGCAAGGAATCGAGTTTCGTTCCGTAACCATCGAGGCCTTCAAGGGGAAACAGGGCGCATGTTTCGAACGCAACCAGGCCGTGATTTACCGCGGGCCGTTCAAGGAAGTCCTGGATGATGACAATCATCGGATGGAGCGCGGCAAGCGCTACGCCGTTTGCGATAAGACTTACAACCTCTACAAAAAAGCGCCGTATCGCGACTTTTTCGAATTTGTCGATCCAATTCTCGATGTGCCATTGGCCCAAGCGAAACCCTTCGATTGCTCCCGCACCGCATTGCGCCACCCAAAAGAAACCAAGGGCCAGGATTACAAGGCGACGAGGGAGGCAAACAGCAAATGCTGTGATGGCGGAGGTTGCTGTTGATGATGCTGGTTCTTCTTTTCCTAGCGACCTGTTTTCTCGCCTACTCCAACGGCGCAAATGATAACTTCAAAGGGGTTGCGTCACTTTTTGGCAGCCGCACGTGCAATTATCGCACTGCTATTTCCTGGGCAACGATCACCACCTTCGCCGGGTCGATCATGTCGATCTTTCTCGCGCAGACACTGCTCAAAAAATCTAGCGGCAAAGGCATCGTGCCCGATCACTTTGCCGGCTCTGAATATTGTGTCCTCGGTGTCGCCATTGGCGCCGGTCTCACTGTGATTCTGGCCACGCTCACCGGATTTCCAATTTCAACGACGCACGCGTTAACTGGCGCGATTATCGGCTGCGGTTTCGTCGCCGTCGGACCGGCGATGAACTTTTTCTCACTTGGTAAAGGTTTTGTTCTTCCGCTGCTCCTTAGTCCCGTGCTCGCCATGGCCGTCGCGGGTTTGCTGTATGTGATTTTTCACGGAGCGCGCATCGCGCTCGGTTTGAAGAAGGAATGGTGCGTTTGCATCGGTGAAGGCGAACGCGTCATCGCCATGTCACAACCGAACTCGTTGCTCGCGCTCCGAGCCGTTTCTCTTCCGTCGCACTTGACGGTCGATGAGGTGGAAAACTGCCGCGAACGCTTCGGCGGTAATTTCCTCGGCTTCACTTCGCAGCAAGTTGTCGATGCCGCTCATTTTCTGAGCGCCGGAACCGTGAGTTTCGCCCGTGGCTTAAACGACACGCCGAAAATTGTGGCGCTGCTGCTCTTGTGGAAAGCGCTCGACATACGGTGGGGATTCGCCGCCATCACAGTGACGATGGCGATCGGCGGTTTGCTCAACGCGAGAAAAGTGGCTGAGACAATGAGCAAAAAAATCACGACCATGAACCACGGCCAGGGTTTCACCGCGAACTTGACGACCGCGATTCTCGTTGTGCTGGCAAGTTTGTTCGGACTTCCGGTTTCCACCACGCACGTTGCGGTTGGCTCACTCTTCGGAATCGGGCTCACCACCGGCAACGCCAATCTTCGGACAATCAACACGATTGCTCTTTCCTGGATTGTTACGCTGCCCTGTGCCGCAATCGCCGCCGGGGCGACATATTGGCTGACCACTCGAGTTTTTTAGTTTCATGAACCGCTTTGCTGATCGACTTGCCGCTGAAGGTTTGCAGCTTCGCCGCGCTCGCCCTGAAATTCTTCAGGTGAACGTGGGCAAGCTTTGCAACCTGACTTGCGTGCATTGTCATGTGAACGCTGGACCGAAACGCAAGGAAATCATGACCCGCGAGACAATCGACCGAATCATCGATTGGCTGGCCAAGACCGATATTGCGACCGTCGATCTCACCGGCGGCGCGCCGGAAATGATTCCCGATTTTTGCTATTTCATCGAAAGAGCGAAAGGCCTGCAACCGTCGCGCCATGTGATCGACCGTTGCAACCTGACGATTTTGCTGGAACCGAGCTACGAGGGTCTCGCTGAATTTGTCGCGACACACACAGTCGAGATCATCGCCTCAATGCCGTGTTACTCGGCAGAGAACGTCAACGCGCAGCGCGGCGAGGGCGTGTTCGAAGGGAGCATCAAAGCGTTGCAACTTTTGAATTCGCTCGGCTACGGATACGACCCGGAGTTACCGTTGCATCTGGTCTACAATCCCATAGGCGCATTCTTGCCGGGGCCGCAGGCTGAGCTTGAAGCTGATTACAAACGCGAGCTCGCCAAGCATTTCGGCATCGTTTTTAACAAACTCTACACGGTTACAAATCAACCGATCGGGCGCTTCGCGGCTTATCTGCGACACAATAACAGGTACGCCGAATACATGGAGCTGCTGATCAGCGCGTTGAATCCCGCAACAGTTAGCGGGTTGATGTGCCGGAACACCATCAGCGTCGGCTGGCGCGGCGAAGTTTATGATTGCGATTTTAATCAACAGCTCGGGATGCAATGGAAGAATCCCGATGGATCGGGACTTTTCCTGTGGGACGTCGAGCCGGGCAAGATCGAGAACCGTGAGATCATGACCGGTGATCATTGCTTCGGCTGCACCGCAGGCGCCGGCTCCAGTTGCGGCGGCGCGATCATGTAACTCAGCCATCCTTGGCTGATTTGTCCAGCAGGCTTCCCAGCCTGCTGTTGCATGCGGATAAGATGCCCGCTCCACGGAACAGGTCCGCACTCCGGACGGATTCGTCCTGCGGCGAACTGCAAGCCTGTGTTATTTCGACACCACCACAACATGCGCCGTCATCGGCACAACGAATTCGTTTCCTTTGGCGTAGCGCCTGATTCCGTTTTCGATCGCGCCGCGAATAACCTCTAATGTTTCCGGCGATTGGCGTGCGAGAAGTCCGGCGGTGCGAACGCCTGCATCGCGTTCCGCTTCGAACAAATAGCGCATGCTTGGAAGATGCCACTCAACTGTGCGCGTCTCATAAGTCATCGAGCTGCCATCAAAACCGGCTTGCTCCAATACTTTTCGGCATTCCTCTTTTTCGCCGTACAAATAGCGCGGCGGCCCTTCCGGCAGGCCCACATTCATCTTTGCGTGCGCTTGAATTGCGTCATTGACGACCTTAGCACCGGGACTTTCCTCTGGTCCGGCCCAGACCGTGAACGCAAATCTTCCCCTCGATCTCAAAACGCGACATGCTTCGGCACACGCCTGCTCGGGCTGCGAGACATGCAGCAAGCCAAAATTTATCAGCACGCGATCAAAGCTGGAATTTGCAAATGGCAGATCCTGAGCATTGCCCTGGAAAAATGCAATATCGGGGGACATCTGCTTTGCGATGGCGATCATTTTTTCGGAGAAATCAATTCCCGTTGGAATAGCGCCCAACTGCTTCACCGCCGCGGACACATAGCCGGGTCCACAGGCGACATCCAAAACTGACATGCTTGCCGAAACCCCGGCAGCATTGATCAAATAGGAAATAAACTGCCGTGTGAGCGACGACCACACAGAATCGTATTTGTCCGCTACACGTTCCCAGCCCGCGTGTTCGAAGCGGGCAAAGTCGTCTGCATGGACGTTCATATTCTAATTTGTCGTGTAACTCAGCCATCCTTGGCTGATTTGTCCAGCAGGCTTCCCAGCCTGCTGTTGCGTGCAGGCAGGATGCCCGCTCAACGAGACAGGCTGGAAGCCTGTGTTACTCCAGCGGAAATTCGATGCGCTCCTCGGGTTCGCGCGCGATGAGTTTGTTCCGCTCAATGATTCGTGCGCAGGTATTCCAACGCAGGATCGTATCGTCGTGACCAGGCGGACGGAGCGGCTCGGCTTTCTCGAACCAGTCCATTGCTTCGCGCAAAAGATCGTACGCCTGAAACCGGGAGCCAGGTGTGTGCTGCCGCAGTTTCATTTTTGCCCGACGCTCGGCAACAATTCCAGAATAATACGCGCGGTCGTATTCAGATTTCATGCGCGCCAGCAATTCTTTTGCTTGCGTTTCGCTGACCCCGTAGCCTTTCTCGAAGCGGTCAGTCAACGCGAGCAAAAGCACGATAATGGCTCGTTGATTTTCCAGATCAACAGCGAGAATATCGAGGCAGATGCTTTCGGCTTCACCCGGTTCGTTGAGCAAACGATAGC
>QHOF01000279.1:0-340 GCA_003219335.1 Verrucomicrobiota bacterium
AATGGATGCGTCGTCGCCGGAGCGTTGTGGTTGAACATTGGTTTGCGTGACATTCACCCCTGCGACGGTAATTTCCCGCTTAAGACTGCTGACGATGATATCCAGCGCGTTACGGGCAAGCAGGTCCGCACTGGCATCGTGAAAGCTCGCTTGGGCAAGCTGCCGGTCGCTGGCGGTATGCGAGAAATAAGCCAGCGCCAGGCCCGTTAAAAGCGCCATAAACGCAAGAACGATTATCAGCGCAGCGCCCTTATGCGCTGGTACCCCGCAAGGAGTCCAGCGAGTATTCATAAGCCCGCAGGCGAAAGATAAAAGCAGCGTTCGTAAAGGCGGACATTTG
>QHOF01000279.1:378-6530 GCA_003219335.1 Verrucomicrobiota bacterium
TATTTTCATCCAGAAGAGTTCTCCAGCCTGCAAGCAAACCTCCCGGGGCCTGTCCACTGTAGTCCGCCAGATCCTCTGCGAGTCCTGCAATATCCGAATTGCTGAGGAGCACTCTGCTCTTGGGATCGATCACAGCGATGTCCACGATGATTGCAGAGACGTCTTGCAATACACGGACGCTCGAGGTCGCGTACCACGGAGTCGAGGACAAATTTCCATTCTTCAGCAGGTAATAATATTCAAACCGAAAAACATCCCGGCCGATGATGTCGAACGCACTGTTAGTCAGATTCGCCCAAGGGTTCAGCGGCCCCCAGTAAATAACCGATGCTGGCCTCCCATCCGAGCGCGTGTCACTCGTAGCGCCGTTCCAAACCAAGCCTTCACCCAATCGCTCCAGCCTGTTGGAAAGTGTGTCCTGGCCTACATGGATCCGATATCCGATAATCGAGACGGGACTCTCCTGCGCGCCAGTTAAGGCGGCCCATCCTGGGACGGTGCTGTAGAACGCGATTTGATCATTTCCCCTTTGCCTGGTACAGAGCCTGCAGTCATTCGCGGTGGTAGAAGATTTAAGGTAGTAATCGACGTCGGATCTCCGGATGATCTGCGCGAAGTCGATAGCCATGCGGTCGAATAATTCACGGGCCTGTGAGCCGGCATCCATTTGCTTGTGACCGAGCGTGATAATGTTCGCCGCACTGTTAAGAAGCTGAGTAGCTAGCAAGGTAAGCAGCACCAGCACGCCCATGCTGACGAGCAGTTCGGCTAACGTAAATCCGCCCATGCGATGGAATCGGGCGCGCTGTGGTGGCAGGCGTCCCGCCTGCACGGGACTGAGAATTGCAGCCGGCACGGCTGCCGCTACAAGAGACATGTCTTGTTTTGTGGTGGTCTCCTGATGCATGGCCCTAACTCCTGTCGAAGGCGCCGAATATTTCCACGGACCCTCCTGGCGTTGTTGTTGCGGGATCGACTGACGCAGGCCAGGTCACTCTTAGAACGGCATAATTCAATCCGATGGGAGCAGAATTCCACGTTATATTCAGTTGATAGCGGGAGTCAGGGGTGAGCGATGTCGAGGCCTGCCCTGAAGCATCAAAATATAATCTCGTATCCGTGCCAAAAGTTATTGCGAATTGCGGCGAAGTCGTGGCCGTTGCCGGCGTCGTCCGCAAATCCGCGACGATGACGGCAATGATGTTTGTGGCTGCGGTCTGAGAAGCGGCGTTACGGTTTGTCTGCATACCGACAGGCATCAAACCGAAAACGGCGAAAAGGCAAAAGGCTGTAACCCCTAAAGCAAGGACGAGTTCGACCAGAGAAAATGCGGCGACCTTGGAATTAGAAGCAGCTCCATAAGAACCGTAGCGGCGGTCTATGACCGCCGACGAATCGAACTTCCTGTCCTCACAACGGCGCTCACACAACGCCGCTACAGCGCCCCGCAGGCTTCTGAAACCGTTTGTGCCTGCTCTCATGGCCGATAGACCCGGACTGCACCGCTGGTCGTGCCGAGTTGGATGACTGCATGATTTCCTACGTCCTGATTGAAGCCATCGGGCAACAGCTGGAAGACTGTTCCATGAGTTGGTTGAAAATCGATTTCGATAACATGGGCAATTGCATCCCCGTTCGTCGATGTGGCGATTCGCGCGATGCCTGTCGGATCGAAGTTTATCACGCGATCAAATCGATACTGATAGCCGGAGTCCAATGGTGATCCCAACGGCCACGTAAATGGTGTTACCGAGGTGGAGAGGGCATGGCCCAAAACGTACGGTGGACCGGTTGGCTGATACCGTGCCATTTTGGAGTTCGGATGCGCATAGGGACTCCACGATCCAAAATCAACCGGGACAAAATGCAGGTTCTCATATGTCTGTAATTTGCCGACCGCAATGAGATGAGCACCATTGGCATAATTAGCTGTCCAGTCGTTGCCCTGATCGGTCGTAGCGTATTGGTATTGCGAAGTGCCGTCTTTCGCTGCAACGACCGCCATTGCCACTCTGCCGTAAGGTGTATCGCCAGTTGTAATCTGCGGACTGACCGAGGGATCGACTGAAGAATCCACCTCGGCAAAACCAACAAACACATAGGTGTGGTTAGCTTTGGCGTACGTTCGTGCGTGTTCTAAGACTCCTTGAATTCCGTAAACAGCATTGGTGAGATCTGCTCCGGTCTTCATGCTTGTGAATGCCGGGGTGATCAGCACCAGCAACATGGTGATGATGCCGATGACGAGTAGCAATTCGAGCAGGGTGAAGCCTGCTCGAATTGCGTGATCAGTGATCGGTGATCGGTGATCGGTTGAACCGCAGCCGGCGCGGCTGTGCAACGGCCATGCGTGCCAACGCCGCGCGCGCGCAGCGAGCGCCAGCGCGCGCTGCGCGTTCACACAAACCCTCCCAGCCCTCTCAGTGATGTTGTGCCCTTTCGCACAAACCCAGCCAGTGATGCTGCGGGCAAACATTGGGGGAAACGTCAGAATAATCGAAAATAAAAGCGGGTGACAAGCACTCAATTACCAGGAATTTCAAACCGCGACCGGACAGCCCGCACCCTCCCGCGCGTGGCTATTCGCCGCGCCAGTTACATTTAGCCTGGCACCTCGTCACGGATGCAACCCAGCAATGGTTGCAGGACGAACGCGGATCGACTCTCACCTAGTGTCGGTTGTCACCCGCCTGCTCACTTTACCCATAGACAGCGAAAACTTTTCGAAGTTTTGCCTCGGGCGGCCGACAGGCCGCATTGCTGAACTCAAAGATCGAGCAAAATTGTGATCCTCACACCATTGGCGACGCTAATCGTTCCTTTCTTCGGGGTGAAATCCGATCCGGCGCTTGGGTTTCTCCGGCGGCGGCAGCAACAGCGGTTTGAGTTTTTGATATACGTCCCGCAAGGCAGTTCATGAATCAGGAGCGTTTTCTCGATCTTTTGCAGCCGCGCCTCCAGGGTCGCGTCGGCGAGCCGCTCGCGGCGCATTTTCACGAAGACCCGCACTACCCCCTTCGGCTACGCTCAGGGCAGGCTCCCGCGCTATTGCCACGGCGCGCTCGCTGTTAAGTATCATTGCCGCCATGATTGCACCATGCTCGGTAAAGACCGAAGGCAGGTACTTGCGGTGTCGGCCGCGTGCGCCTTTTAAGATCACAATTTGTGATCTTAGAGAATGCCACTCTCCTCTAGTAAGCTGAAATGCGAAATCAGACGGGAATCGGTGCCGGTTTCTGCGAACGGCTTGATTGAAAACACGCGTCTCAACCCCGTAAAGCAAAGCCAGGTCGCTATCCAGCACGACCCGCTGGTTACGAACCGTGCAAATCTTGGGCGCAAAGACTTCCTTGGGCATCAGGTTCTGATAATATTGCGCCGGAAATAATGATTTTACGATCAAAAAAACTGACCCGCCGGAGCCGATTAAGTACCTGTCACGCCGCCTGCTCGCGAAACCATTCGGAGTAGTCCCACGACTGCGGGACGAAGACGGATCAACTATTCGCTATCAACTTACTCAGTAACTTCCTCTAGCTGCGTGCCGAGTACAGTTCCGGAGTCGCGATCAAGCGCGATGTGAAGCCAGTAGCGCTTCTCGCCTTGAACGATGAACTTACTCGTATCAGTAAGGTTGGTAGCGCCTGGCGCATATTGCCCAGTTTGCGCGATTACGTCGATCATCAGGTTCCAGGTTCGCGCCTGGCTGACCTCTGCCAGCGCGCGAGCGATCGTCTGCTTTTTTTCGTCCGAGCCTGCGAGAGCAGGCACCGCTGCGGCGGCTGCCGCGGCCAGCCGGGCAACGTCGCCCCGGTTTACGGCAGCGCCATTGGCCGCAGTAGTAGCGGCAACAATGGCTTGCCCTGCGGCGAGGGCGTCGTTCTGGTTAACTACATAGGTCGCGTCTGGTGGCGGATTTTCTGAGCCCTGATCCTTTAACCACGCCCCACTGATAATCGAGGCCAGAACAGGGCCGTTTCTCGTGTTAAGGTTCACAATGCCCGCGCGTGAGGTTGGTGGGCTTGCCGTGTTATAAGTAAAGAAATCGAGCATCGGCTTGTCCTTACTCGTCGAAGACGCGAAATCGAGGGTTTTGCTGGACGTGGTAGAAGCCGGGCTATAGGCGTAACCAAACTCGCCGACATTCTCAAACCTCCGGTTGAGAAGTACGTAGCCTGCCGGCGCAGGCGGCGGATACTGGCAGTATGGCCCCGGTCGGGCGAAATTGAGATTAGGATCGTCGAACGACATGCCTTCGATCCCGTAGGCGTAACTTGCCCCGCCATAGTCGATGATCGTAATAGTGTTGCCATAGTTGCCGTTGTTCGGCGGGTTGGGGTCCGGATCATACAAATCATCGGTGTCGTATTGATCAATGATCGCCGCTCCGACATTGAACGTGTTCCGCACGTGATTGACATCAACAACGCCACCATTCGCCGCGGTCATGGCATAGTCGATGATCTGGAAAAAGTCCGGGTTGTCGGCTGGCAACGGGTTGGGCTGGTGGAAATATCTCCAATGACCGTAATAGTTGGGATCAGTCAAGCGAGTACCGGGCGCGTTGGTTCCGTATACCCATATCAAGCCAAAGAACTGTCCGATGTAGGAATGCCTCTGCTTGCCGAAGGCGTGACCTATACCGTGATTACCGGGCCAAAGCCAGGAATCCGGTATCACTCCCTCCAAGTTATTCATGTCGAACCTTGCGGATAAGTAATGACCATTAACCCGGGGCCAATCGGGCGCCGGCCGGTTCTGTTCGCGGGAAAAGGTCCCGAGGTACTGAAGCAGGCTCTGGGGGAACTGGCCTGGGGGATTGTCGAGAGTTCTTTGAAGCCTTATTAATTCCTGCCGGGTCATCACCGCTTGGTCAGTCCGCCCGGGGGCGGGAGGGGGAGGGGTTGCTGTTGACACTGTGGTGAAAGGTGTGATGAAAACATAGTCAGGCGGGGGGAAAGCTCCGAGGAAATATTTCGCGTAGTATTCTTCGTGCGTGAGGTCAGGCGGAAACGAAGGGCTATCGAAGGAAGCACCCGACTGTTGTGTCGTGGCATAATTTCGCCAGCCCATTAACTTGTTGATTTGCGCAGTGGTCGGGCTCGGGATCGATAGAGCGGTGAGATCGGCGAAAGCGACGGTTCCCTTCCTTGCTTTGTTAACCGGCCAGGGAGTCGAGTCAGGTCCTATTCGCCCGGTGATCATCAGGTTCAAGGTTGCGTAGCCAGTGCCACACTGGTTTGAACAGCTGAGCGTGACAGTAAACGTTCCGGGGCTAGCCGGTATGCCAGAGATTTTTCCGGTGCTTGGATTGATAGATAAACCGTGGGGTAGCCAGTTTACTCCGAAGCTCGTCGGATTATGGTTTGTATTATACGGTCCACAGAAGAACGGGGCTCCCGTACCTCCAGATTCGTTCATATGATTCGGGTCAAAGTTCGGGGCCTGACAGGCAACTAGCATAATTTCGCTCTCTTCCAAAGGATACTTCCGATACTTCGCAGCCAACCTTCGAGTAGGCGGATTAGGCCGAGTCAGGCTCGCATAGGTTGGAAATCCGCCAAGGTTGATATCGAGCAATCCGCCTTCGTCGTACACCGCGAAGGCATATCTTCCGATCACCGCACTTGGAAGCGGTGCGGAATTCGGTCCCTGAGGAGTTACCAGGACCCAGTCCGGTGCGGTGAAGCTTACACCAGGAGGGATTAAGTAGTGCGAATTCCAACGAGCCAACGTGATCTCACCTCGCTGAGGATTTGTCGGATCAGCCGGCCCGGAGCTGACAGCGGAAGCCAGGCTCGGCACTCAAGGAGCAGGTATGGGATCGTTGCGGACGCTCCGTCGGATCAAATTTGGAATCGATGCGTCAGCGCCTGACCGTTGCGGCTGGATATTGGTGCGCGTCACCGCACCGGCGTTAACGATCTCTTGCTTAAGACTGCCAACCACTATGTCCAGCCCACTGCGGGCCAACAGATCCGCACTAGTGTCGTTGTAGCTCGATTGGGCTAGTTGCCGGTCCGTCGTGGTGCGCGAGAAATGCGCAAGGGCCAAGGCAGTAACAATCACGACAAGGGCGAGAACAATGATCAGCGCAGCGCCTTCGGATGCGCCATAACGAGAATGTAGGAATTTTTTCATGGTGTGAGGAG
>QHOF01000279.1:6587-7516 GCA_003219335.1 Verrucomicrobiota bacterium
AACCTTCGTACTGCGAATACCGAAAATGGCCGGGCGCGGCGAGCTCGAATTTTCGAAAAATGGCAAGGTGAAAGGATCATAGTGTGGGCGGGGAGAGATAAAAATAGCGTTCGTACACCCGAATACCGGAAATGGCCGGGCGCGGCAAAGTTGTAATCCCATTAAGTGTGTTCTGCCAGGTGGTACGCAACTGGCCGGGAACCATGTTGGAGCTGTAATCAACCAATTGTCCAGCCAGGGACGTAGTTTGCGTATCATTAAGAAGGACTTTGCTCTTGGGATCGATCACCGCGATGTCCACGATAATTGCTGCCATCGAGGAGATACCGGGCGGCGTGATCGAAACGCTACCGTCCGTGCGCAGGTAGCAATACTCAAACCGGAAGACCTGCGGACCGATCACTTCGTAGGCGCTGTCAGATGCCGAACTGCTGGTCGCAGCCGGCCAAGTTGCTGAAATTGTAAGCGGCATAAAAACAACCGGTGTGTCAGTCGAAGAGACACCGTTCCAGACCAAGCCTTTTCCAAATCGCTGCAATTTGTTGAAGGCTGCCGTACCAGCCGCCGAGTTGATTCGATAAGCAACGAGCGAAACCGGGCTTTGCGAGCCGGTCGGAGGATAGTAACCCGGAACAGCGTATAGAATGCTATCTGATCGTTTCCAGTCATCGCAGAGTTTGGCGCAGGCGTTCCTTTGCCGAAGAAATCAACGTCGCTTCGTTTCACCATTTGGGCGAAATCGATCGCCATTCGATCAAGGATCCCTCGCGCTTGGGAGTCCGCGTCCATTTGTTTGTGGCCGAGTGTTGTAACATTTGCAGCGGTGTTAAGAAGCTGCGTGAAAAGTAGGACAAGCAGTACAAGAACCCCGACCGTGACCACGAGCTCCGCGAGGGTAAACCCGCCCCTGTAGCCACGGCTCTGCGAGC
>QHOF01000002.1 GCA_003219335.1 Verrucomicrobiota bacterium
AGCATCATCGGTGGTGGTTCGGGAAGTCGCGGCGGTGCTTTCAGCGGTGTCGATCGGGGCGGCGGCGCAGCGAGCAGCGCCAGCTCACGCGGCAGTGCCAGCCGGGGTGGCGGCGGTGGAGGCGGCAGAAGTGGCGGTGGCGGAGGACGAGGTGGTGGAGGTGGTGGAGGCGGCGGGCGCCGCCGTTAGTCACGCAGTTGAAGGTGGTCGTGAGCGGCATTCGGTGCTCATAATCATCAACGAACACGAGCCACACGCGCAATCACGACAAGATCAGATGGAGGAAGAAATGAAAGTTCCAAAACGAGAATCAAATCCGCGAACGTCTGTTTGGCAATCCGTTCTGGCTGCACTAGGAGTGGTAACCTTTATCATCTTCGGGGTTAACCACCTATGCTTCGCGGCGACGACACAGCAGAAAAGTTTCTCGTCGGCCGAAGAGGCTGTCAAAGCAGCGATAGCAGCGGCGCGGAGCAGTAACGACAAGGAACTGCTAGCGATCTTCGGACCTCAAGCTAAAGAAATATTGTTTTCGGGCGACGCAGTTGCCGACAAAGACCGGCGGGCGCAATTTATTGCCGCCTATGACGAAAAGAACCGCCTTGCGACGAAAGGGGAAGATACGATTTTGATCGTCGGCAAGCAGGAGTGGCCCTTCCCTATTCCGGTAGTGAAAAAAGGCCAATCCTGGGTTTTCGACACCGACAAGGGCAAAGAAGAAATACTAAACCGCCGGATCGGCGAGAACGAGCTGTTTACGATTCAGGCCTTGCTGGCGGTTGTCGATGCCCAACGCGAATATGCGATGAAAGACAGGGATAAAAACGGTCTCCTGGAGTACGCACAGAAATTTATCAGCGATCCTGGAAAAAAGAATGGATTGTACTGGGAAGCAAAGCAAGGTGAGCCCGAGAGTCCTTTCGGTCCGATCATGGTGCGGGCAAGGAGTGAGGGTTACAAGAAACAGGAGTCCGGCGGCCCGCCGCCCTATCATGGCTACTACTATAAGATTCTCACGGCGCAAGGGAAAGACGCGCCCGGCGGCGCATACAGTTACCTGGTGAAGGGAAAGATGATCGGCGGCTTTGCCGTGGTTGCGTATCCGGCGCAGTACGGAAACTCCGGAGTGATGACTTTCATCGTGAACCACGATGGCAAGGTCTTTCAGAAGGATTTGGGAAAGAATACCGCTTCCGTTGCCGCCACGATGAAGGAGTACAATCCCGATAAGACTTGGGAGGAAGTGAAAGAATAAGCGAGTGACAAGGGCGAAAGAAATTGGAAGAATGGAATATTGGAAAATTGGAATTTTGGAGAGCCCAGCCTCCACCATTCCAGTATTCCATCATTCCATCGTTCCATTATTCCAACTCTACCTCGCCTCAATCCTTCTTGAGCAATCACATTGGAACTCTCTGTGGCAAATAAAACTTTGGGTATGGCAGTCATCGCAATGCTGGCTCTCGTTCAGAGCAGCCTCGGTGTCCTGCGAGCGTTTCATTGGTTCGATGCCGGCAGCGACCTGCTAGGGCAGGGCCTACTTATTCTTCCGATGATCGGGCTTGTCGCCTTTGCTAGGGGCGCCCTCGTGCTCGGCATCGCACTGCTCTACGTCGTGTTTGCCGTGGGGATGTTTGCCTCCAAGGATTGGGCACGGCCGCTGGGAATCGCCTTGGCCGTAGTGAATCTACTCCTCGTCTTGAGTGTCTTAATCCAAGGCGAATCACTGGCGCGAGCAGTTTTTTGGATCATCGTCCCGGTGATCATTTTGTGGCGCCTGCTTTCGCCGACTGAAGATCCAACGCTCAACGTTAGTCCTAAAGCAAAATATAGCTCGAAAAAGGAGAATGGCAGGAAATGAAACAATTCAGTCGAGCGCCTTTTTTAATGGCCGCGTTGATCGCAACTTTCGTGCTAGTTGTTCCTGCATGGACCCAGGACAAGCCGGCCAACAATCTGGAAATCATCCACGAAAAGCTCAAGGCGGATAAGAAATTGATTGTCGCAAAATACATGGAATTGACCGAATCAGAAGCTAAAAGATTCTGGCCGGTTTACGAAGACTAGCAGAACGATCTGCAGAAAATCAATGAACGACTTCTAAATCTGCTGCAGAGCTATGCCGCGGAATATCGAAACAAGTCGCTCACCGAATAAAAAGGGAAGAAGCTGCTCGATGAGTGGATCGCCCTGGAGCAGGACATGGCTGCCAAACACGAGGGAGTCTCCGAATCCGACATCGAAGACTGTGAAACGAGATTGTGTTTTCTAAAGCCTGGCCCGGAGATTCTCGATAAAAAGGAGAACTCGGACAGCAGCTTAACCGAAATTTACCGGGTGAAAAGAGAAAGAGGGACGACTCTCAGATCTTTGGGTGACGGAGTTTTGTCGGTCGGCACTTTGGGGATTTGGAACGTCGTAGGTACTCCATCGAAGGTTGGTGTCGAGCAATGAGTTCATTCTCTTCCGCGTTTTTTCCGACACTAAAGAAAAGGCGAAAAAGGTGGAGATCCAGTGATAACTGCGGAGCCATAAACGATGGACTGAAAAGAAGGAGATCAATGAGTCCGACAAAAAGCAACATTCCGTCTTTACGCTTTGACATACAGCCCGTTTATTCCTTCTGGTTAGTCGCCCTCCTCGTCGTCGGTTGCGCCACAACGACTGTGACGCCGAGATTTCCTGCTACGCGCGGGCTGCCCCAGCCGGATCGCATTATTGTGTACGATTTTGCGGTGACATCGAAAGACATCGACCCTGGGGTCACCGCCGCGGGAGGAATGGGATCGGTAGCCCAGACCGAAGAGGAGATCCAGGTGGGAAGAGCGCTGGCCAAGGCGCTCTCGAAGAATCTTCTGAGCGAGTTGCGCAGCCGCGGCATCAACGCCTATCTTGCGAGTGAAA
Organism: Verrucomicrobiota bacterium; assembly: GCA_003219335.1. Classification (GTDB taxonomy): domain Bacteria; phylum Verrucomicrobiota; class Verrucomicrobiia; order Chthoniobacterales; family UBA10450; genus Udaeobacter. Next base: position 2,905 of record QHOF01000002.1, read on the forward strand.
CATCCCCACCAGGCGAGACTACCGCCTCGATCAGGGGGCAGTTTATGCGCGTCGATCCAAGTAAGCGGACGACGCAGACGGTAGTCGGCTTTGGTTTTAGCGGTGGCGAGGTGCGGACGCATGTCCGAGTTTTTCAGGGAACGGAACTCAAGCTGAGTCTCGTAGGAGAGGCAGACACCGTTATGCCGAGTAGCTTAAAGCCAGGAACCACACTCGGCGCGAACGTCGATGCCGATGCCAAACGCATCGCCAAGGAAGTGGCCGAGCGGGTGGTCAACTATTACCGGCAAGAGGGATGGCTCAAATGATGGAAAAGTACCGAAGGCGAGGGGACTAGTGCAAACCAGGTGTCGGGTTTCAGGGTTCAGTCAGAGAGAAGCCGCTGAACATACAATACCAAAAGCTTGAACACCTGAAATCTGAAACCTGAAATAACTTCATGACGAAAGTCTTTCAAATTATCGCAGTCGTTCATACTAAATCCTGATACTCAAGGAGGTACTTATGGGAAGAGTAAGGATATCAATTCAGACAGCTCTCTGCGCCAGCATTGTGGCCGTCTCTTTAATCGGATGCAGTGGCAGGCCCGGAGGTGAGCCAGTCCGGGTTTCTGCATGACTACTCACAATTGAAGCCCTACCCCGAAGTCGAAGGGGCCATGCTCTATGAAAATCCCGCCAAGAGTCTGAAGGGATACGACAAATTCATCGTCGACCCCGTCCTGGCGCACTTTGCGCCGGACACGGAAGGGACCGCAATTGATCCCGACGATCTCAAAGCGTTGACAGAAAGCAAGCGCTACCAAGTGGTCAACGCTCCGGGCGCGGGGGTGGCTCGTTTGCGCATTGCCATCACTGGGATCAAGAAATCGATACCCGCGCTGAATATCGAACCACGCATGAAGATGATCGGCGCAGGTTTGGGTGGCGCAGCGATGGAAGCGGAGGCGATCGACTCGGTATCCAAGGAGAGGCTTGCCGCGATCGTGGTTTCGGAAGCTGGAAGTCGCCTGGGATTTACTGCTGGGCTATCAACGTTCGGTCACGCTAAAGAGGTCATGGACGGTTGGGCAAAGCGTTTTGTGGAGCGCCTCGATAAGTTACATGGTTACACAAACAAGTAGAACGACCAGGGATGAGCGGGCGAATCCAGGGATTTTACCATTTACTTTGCAGTCTTTACTTCGACGATGCACAAATTCACCTGGCGCGGCAAAGCCACAACAAAAGGTCGGAATGTCTCGCGCAAAGGCTCAAAGGCCGCAAAGAGAAAAAAATGATTTGTCATTTCGACCGAAGGGAGAAATCTTTCTCAGATCGTTCCCATGCGCTCGGGATGACGGTCCAGCACCATCACCTGGCGTTCGTGGCGTTTTGGCGCGAGCAAACCTCCTTCGCAGGAGACATTGATCTCGGACCAGGTTGTTCGGTACTCGTGCTTCGCCTCATCGTAATGTTTTTCCAGATTTGTTGAATGGCACTCGGCGCACATGAAGTTCCAGTTCTGCGCCCGTCGCGTCCAATGAAGCTCGTCGTTGTGCGTGATGCGCTCGTCCGGATAGAAATGAAACCAGCACTGGCCCCCTTACTCTGTCAACCGGCTGTCCCAAGCAATGCTCAGCGCCTGCAATCGACCGCCCGGCAATTTGATTAAATATTGCTGCAGCGGCGATACGCCGAATGTGTAACTGATCTCATAGTCAGCAAGCTTGCCATCAGCACCATCTGTGTTGACGAAAAATTTTCCGTCGGGTTTGAAAAAGGTAGAAGTGATTCCGGAATATATAAACCTGGCATTGGTAAAGTTGCCGATCACGGTTTTGTCGTTCGCTTCCTGCATCGCTGGTGGAAGGGCTCTATCATCCAGACGGTCAGATCGACGGGGAAGTTTACGAGTATGGCTCCTTCATTCAAAGCAAGATGTATCAAGCGGGCGTGACGTGCAGCGATTGCCACGACCCGCATACTCTGAAGCTTCGCGCCACGGGCAACGCTCTCTGCGCGCAATGCCACTCGGCGCAAAAGTACGCAACAGCAAAGCATCGCTTTCACGCTGACGGTAAAGCGGGCTCTGCCTGTGTCGATTGCCACATGCCGGCAAAAAACTACATGGTGGTCGATGCGCGGCGCGATCACAGCTTCCGCATCCCGCGACCAGATCTGTCGGTTAATTTCGGCACGCCGAACGCATGCAACGGTTGCCACCAGGACAAATCTCCACAGTGGGCGGAAAACAAGCGGCGCGAATGGTACGGCGCCGAGCCGAGGGGATACCAGCGCTACGCGGAGACGCTTCACGCTGCGCGTGCTCGAGCACAAGGCGCGGTGGATCACCTCGTCGCGATGTCGCGCAACCACGGCCAGCCGGCGATCGCCCGTGCAACAGCGGTCGCGGAATTGGGTAATCGACTGAGTCAGCAAACATTTAACGCGGTTGTCGATGCGCTAAACGACCCTGACCCAATGGTTCGTGTCGCCGCGCTGGAGGCGCTGGAACAAATTCCGCCAGAACAACGCTGGGAAGCAGCGCACAAGTTGCTTCGCGATCCCATGCGCGTAGTGCGCATGCGCGCGGCAGGTTTGCTTGCGGGCGTTCGCAGCGAAAACCTCGCATCCGCCGCGCGGGCGGACATGGAAAAGGCGAGCGAGGAGTATCTTGCCGCGCAGCGGCACAATGCAGATGATCCCGCGGCGCAAGTCAATCTTGGCAACTTCTACGCCGCGCGTGGCGATGGAAAGCGAGCCGAAGAAACTTATCGAGCGGCGCTCGATCTCGATCCGAACTGGGTGCCGGCGTACGTCAATCTCATGAAAGATGGATCGAGCCTCCTCAAACGAGCTTGATCGGCGGCTTATTCGTAGTCAATCCTGAAGTGGAGACCGTCGTTGTGCGCGGCTCATTGAAGCCGACAAAGATCCGGCGTTTTCGCAGCGCATTCGAGAAGGCCCGCCTCAACCGGCCCCGCGATAGGGAGGGAACGAAGATTGAGAAAAACGCGTTGAGAGCAAATTAGAGTTACTCGAAGCTGCTAAAAGGAGATGAACTGATGACGATGGTTGAGCATCGCATGAAACTTATTTTGGGACTGATCACTGCGCTCCTCGTGAGTTTCGCCCGTATGGAACAAACACTGGCGCAGCAAAGCGCCGCAGCCGCGCCGAATGGCGAGCCTAAGAAGCCGCAAGCGGAAGCCACCCTCTTCCCGGTCCCTGACTTCACCGCTGATATCTGGCAGCGCGCCAAACTCACCGGCGATTGGTTTGGCCTGCGGACCAAAATGGCGAACAACGGCGTGCAGCTCGATCTCGACAACGTCCACACATTTCAGGACGTGGCCAGCGGGGGGCTAGATACCACCGCCAGATATCTCGGCAACGCGGAGGTCGTTTTGAAGCTGGACTCACATAAGATGGGACTTTGGCCTGGTGGTTTTTTATTGGTTCGCGGAGAAGCCCCGTTTGGAACCGGGGTCAACGCCGCTACAGGAGCCCTGTTGCCGGTCAATACACGGCCGATTCTGTCGTCGCCCGCGAGAGATGAAATGGTTCTCTCTCACGTCGTCTTGACTCAATTTCTCCATGAGAAGTTCGCTATTGCCCTCGGTAAACTCGATACCAGCGGCGGCGACGCCAATGAATTTGCCCACGGCCGAGGTGACGAGAAATTCATGAACCTTGCCTTCTCTCTGAATCCCGTAGTGCTGCGGACTGTTCCCTATTCGGCTTTAGGCATGGGGATGGTGTTTTTGCCAACTAAAGATGCCATCGTGACCTTCTCTGCTATAGATACCGAGGGGATTACAACCAGAACAGGCTTCGATACGTTATTCAAACGGTACGACTTTGGCGTCGGAGGGTCGCTTGACGGTCAGGCCTTTCGGACTCACCGGTCACCAGTCAATTAGTTTTGTCTGGAGCAACAAAGATTTCACTTCGCTTAGCCAAGATCCTCGGACTCTCGTTGGTAACGCTTTGTTTGGTACGTCGTTGAAGAAAGAATCAGGTTCGTGGGGATTGACGTATAACTTCGATCAGTATGTATTTCAGAAAAAAGAAGATCCAACGCAAGGGTTTGGTATCTTCGGTAGGTTTGGCATCTCTGACGGCAAGGCCAATCCGGTCGCGCAGTTCTATAGCTTCGGATTCGGTGGCAAAGGCATGATACCTGGACGGGATCAGGATAGATTTGGCATCGGCTACTACTATCTCAAGGTTAGCAGCGAGTTACGTGACACTTTTCCTCCGCTTGTGCTCAGACGCATAGGTCTGGACCATGAACAGGGAGCAGAGTTGTTCTACAATGTCGCCATCACGCCATGGCTGCATTTGACGCCAGACTTGCAGATCATTGATTCAGCGAGAAACAAAGCGCCCATTATCAGCGCCAACAGGAAACCTATAGACACCGCGGTTGTAGCTGGCCTTCGGGTCAAAATTGATTTCTGATGGCGAGCCATGACCGAACAAACGTGCTGCTGCGTAGTTTTGGGGCGCACGAGAAACGGCACGAACAGGCGGTGACTGAACATCTTGATAGTCAAGATTGCGATTTGGGGTGTTGTATGTGGATTCTGAACTGACTGGTGTCGCAACCCCTCCACGGATTTTTGGACTTCGACAGATTGATTGCTGCTTGAGATGCCCGCTTCCTCCTATTGGACCAAGGTCCAATATACAGATTTTCAACTCTCCGCTATGAACGCTATGGATCTCTAAAAACTAGACGAAGCGAGAGAACTGCCGGCATCTCAATGCCGATTTGAGGAGGGAGCATGGATTCCGAAAGAGAGAGTTCTCCATATACTAGAGAACAAACTTGTCTCACTGCGAGCGAAAAGATCGCATCTCTCTTTCAGCCGGACACGCTTCTGTCCGCGCAGTATTTCGATGATCGCCGCAGAAAAGCGCCTCTAGAACCGGTGAAAAGACTGATGTTGGCAATCTTGGAAGATGCCATCAATTGCTTCCAGGATAATCATCGGGCGCGGTGCGGAAAAAGCAAACGGCTTTTCGACGAAGCCCGGGAATGGATCTTTGGCGTGAGTGATTGGGTTTTCGGATTTGAAAACATCTGTAGTGCTCTGGGGTTTGAGCCCCAGTACATTCGTGCGGGGTTGCTACGATGGAAGGAGAAAGAATTAGCAAAGCATCCTAGTGCCGGGCTTTGGAAAAAACAAAGATCTGCATCAGGTAAAAAGCACCTGCCGAAAGTCGTGCGTGCCGCCTAGAGGTGACGGCACATAAAACAATGGGTGGGGTGAGATTGTCGGCGGCCGTTGGATGAACGGCATTTGGTTCTCCACGCTTCAGTGACGGACCCCAACGGGAGGCTCAAACATGAAGGATGCAATCGTTTGGCTGCTTTGGATTCCGGCGATGTTGATCCTGCTAACTTTGATGATCAACGCTTGCATTGTGTCCTAGACAGCGCTTTCTTTGTACGGCCTAAACAATCTTGTCGTTTCTCTCCTGTTGGACCAAAGTCCAATATCGAGGGTTTCAACCCTTTGCTACAAGAACAGCAAACGGAGGTGAAATGAATAAGAAACTCTTTAGTTTGGTGCGCACCGTCCTGCTCGTTCTCGTAGTGACCGCGACTGCGGGTTCGAAACTTTATGCGATCGATAGCAACAACCGTTACTTTTCCTACGGGGTCAGGCAGAAAACCTGCGAGGACTACATCAAGTTCAGGGAGAAAAGACTCGAGATGCTCGAGCGGCACGAGCGCTATACCAAAGACGAGCCGTACGAGATCGTCGACAAGATTGTCGAGCACTGGATCGCCGAGTTTCTCACTGCGACCGACCTCTACGTGGCGGATACTTATAATATCGCGGGAAATACGCCCATGGACGATTTGAAAGGCCGGCTTGAGACGATTTGTCGGGCCAACGGCAAGCAGCTTTTCGCCGAGGCGATGGTTACGCTGGTCCAACAGTTGAATCCGCAGCGGGTGAAAGCGGATACCGGAAAGTGAAGCTGTACAAATAACGTGGTGGATGTCATGAAGTTCGAAATTCCACTTCTGGCTAGTTTACTCTTTATCGGAAATGACTTCCTGGCTCGCGCGGCGGTTCAAGGTCTTGAGCAGGCGGTTCTTTTGCACAGTGGTTAAATGGACTGTGGGGCAAACAAAAGCGGGAGCTAATATTCTTTCGGGCACTAGGAACTGAGGTTGACGATAAGCGAGGGAAACGGCAATGACACGAAAGAACAAAGTCATTTTTGCAATCATTATTTTTTTGGGCCTAATCGGCGAATTGATTTTGCTCGGTTATGTCGCGAGCGCAGAAGCAGTCGAAACGATCAGTGAGGTAAATACTGATTTAGCCGAGATTAGGCTGCCGCGGCGGTCTCTGAATTTGGTTTCACTCCTCCCGGTAACGAGTGAAGGCAGGACCGTAGGAATAGTAGCAATTTATGATGATCCGGTGACTCCTCGGACCGAAGATTATCTGGAATTGTACGACGGTGACGGCGCGATCGTTGCGATCGGTTGGTTCGACCAGTTCGGCATTCGGCGGATGACTGTGGACCGGGCATTGGTCGAAGGCGCGGACAGATTTCAACGGATCTTTGTGGCGCTCGTAAGCGGTGAGTCAATATAAAAAGAACGATTAGCTTGGGTTAACTGGGAGGAATCCGCAAAACTTAAAGCGGTGTCAAATTAAAAGGAGGGAAGAAAAATGAATCGGAGATTAGTCGGGTTAGCGATTATTGGGGCTATGTTGTTGATAGCGCCGATCGGGCGCGCGGCCGAAGAGAAGCCAGATGCCACAGTGAAGATGACCGGAAAATCGCTTTCAGCCGGTGTGGGATATTCATGGGGCAGCGGTACTTTGACTTATCAGGGGAAGGAGTACCCATTCAGTATCAGCGGGCTTTCGGCGGGCAATATTGGCGCTGGCAGCGCAGAACTGTCCGGTCAAGTATTTAATCTTAAAAATCTTGAGGACTTTAACGGAAACTATACCAGTGTCGGCGCGGGGGCCACGGTTGCTGGTGGCGGCGGTGGTATGGCGATGAAGAACCAAAACGGTGTTACCATGAACGTTGTAGGGACAACAAGAGGGTTGACGTTCAAACTCGGAGTTGACGGCATGAAAGTAGAACTCAAGAAATAGTCAAAGCACTAACAAGAACTTGACGCCGCTTTAAGTTTTGCGGACCTAACCTATCGTTGCGCGGAAAAGGGGGGAAGAAAGATGAAACGGACATTAATGAGATTAGCGATTATCGGGGCTATGTTGTTGATAGCGCCGATCGCGGGCGCGGCCGAAGAGAAGCCAGATGCCACAGTGAAGATGACCGGAAAAGCACTTTCAGTCGGTGTGGGATATTCATGGGGCAACGGTGTTTTGACCTATCAGGGGAAGGACTACCCATTCAGCATCAGCGGGTTTTCTGCGGGTGACATTGGCTTTAATGTCGCAGAATTGTCCGGTGAGGTATTTAATCTCAAGGACCTTGCGGACTTTAACGGAAACTATACGAGTTTCGCTGCGGGGATCACAGTCGCTGGTGGCGGTAGCGGTGCGACGATGAGGAACCAAAACGGAGTGGTCATAAACGTTTGGGCGACGACTCAGGGCCTGATGTTCAAACTTGGAGTTGACGGCATGAAGGTTGAACTCACGAAATAGTACAAGCTCTGAGAGGAGTGTCAGGTAACAACAGGACACCGCTTGATTGACAGCTCAGGGGAATGATCGGCCGAAACACCAGTTAAAAACAGCCGCAAACACTCATATTCATCAACACAGGGTTCGGAGAACCGACACCCGTCCCACCGCTTTCACCTCGTATTGGACCAAGGTCCAATATGAACGCTTTTTGAATTTCGCTAGAAGAGTCTCGCGTATTGTGGACTGGCGAGACTCGATCGCAACATGGCGGCAAAAATTATTTTGCAGTTCGTGCGGAAGCCGTGCTCGTGACCGCTCGAATAGGGGAGAAAACATGCCTCGCATACTAATTGGATTACTATTCGCCGGAAGTGTCTTGCTGCTGTCAAATGTTTCGCCAGCTCTCGCGCAGGAGCCGGACGGCACAGTGAAGATAACGCGCAGGTTCGTTTCAGAGGGTGTCGGAATGTCATGGGGGGATGGTGTGTTGACCTATAAAGGTCAGGATTATTCTTTCACCTTCCAGGCTAATGGGCTCTTCCGAGATGTGGACATCGGAATTGCCGCCGCAGAACTGTCCGGTCAGGTATTCGAGTTAAAAAACCTGGACGACTTTAGCGGTAACTACCAAAAGGTTGAAGGAAAGAATACGGAGAGCGGCTCAGGTTCTAGCGCCACGATGAAGAATCAAAATGGCGTGGTTGTAAATCTGGTGTCGACGGTTGAGGGGCGCAAGTTCAATCTTAGTCGTGAGGGCATGAATATAGAACTCAAAAAGTTAAAGTAGTCAGGGCACAGAAAAGAGCGGTGAAAGCCTGAGCCGGCCGATTGCAACAAAGCACGCGCGAGTCTCGGTGTGAAAGTTCGGGCATCACTCAACGTTCCAGGAACGATGTCACGAATCTGCGCCAAAGCGAATACAATCAGCCCCGCTGCAGCGTCGAAAATATCTGCAATGATTGCGGCGAAAAGAAATCGTGCCACAAAATGTCGGTGGTTTCTGGCGTCAATCTCATTCGCATTAGCCATTGGCTTCATTTCATATCTGGTTGAAGCGGGTGAAACCCTCGCGCGGGTTCAAACGCGGCGAATGCTCAGATGCGGTGTCAGCGATGGGCGGCTCGGGTTTTCGTATCGGGATGCCCAGGGACGCTGGTCAGGGCTGGATGTGGATTTTTGTCGCGCGGTTGCAGCCGCAGTGATCGGGGATGGCGCCAAGGTCAAATTTTTCCCGCTTGTCACCACAGCGAGGTTTCTCGCGCTGCGCTCCAACGAGATTGATCTACTGGCGCGCAACACGACTTGGACGATCGGACGCGAAGCTGGGCTTGGCGTGCATTTCGTCGGCACGCTGTACTACGACGGGCAAGGTTTCATGGTCGCGCGTAAAAGTCGGGTCAGAAAAATCGCCGACCTCCAAGGCGCAAAGATTTGCGTCCTGCAAAAGACCACGACCGAGGAACACTTAGCGGATTATTTCAACTCGCGAGGATGGAACTATCAACCTGTCCTAGCAAACTCGATGGAAGAGGCGAGCAAAGCTTTTTTTGCCGGCCAATGCTCGGCCTATACAGGGGACCGGTCGAATTTGGCGGCGGTTTCGCTGAGCGCTCCTACGGGTCGAGAAGGCTATCTGATTTTGTCAGAACTCATTTCCAAAGAGCCATTGGGCCCGGCGATCAAACGCGGCGATGAGGAATGGCTGACAGTTTTGCGATGGGTTTTGTTTGCGCTCATCGAAGCAGAAGAGCAGGGGGTTACGAGCAAGAACATTCGCGCGAAAGCTCAGAGCAAGGACCCTGAACTGGTGAAATTTCTTGATAACCAAGGGACGTTCGCCAAGCTCCTCGGCGCAAAACCCGGCTGGATAGCACGCATTCTTGAAGCAGTGGGAAATTACGGCGAAATGTTCGAGCGCAATCTAGGTCAAGGCAGTGCGCTAAAGCTCAATCGCGGCCCGAACCGTCTATGGATCGACGGCGGCTTAATGTACGCACCGCCGTTTTTGTGACGCTAAACTTCCATGACTGAACTACAGGTTTTCGTTACGGTCGCGGTATTGGCCGGCCTCATATTGGTCCTTCTCTTCGACTGGGTCGACATGACCGTCGCCGGTTTGCTAAGCGTCAGCGCGCTCATTGTTTTCGGCATATTGTCGCAAAAGGACATGTTGAATGTGGTCAGTTCTGGGGGCGGCGTTCTGGCGCTGCTCTTCGGGGGCATGGTCGTGGCGCGCACGCTTACGCCGACGGGAATCTTCGAACATGTCGGCGCGCGTTTTCTGATTTCGACTCGGGGCAGCGGGAAACGTTTCCTCCTCGGGCTCATTCTGTTGATCGCGCCGGTGTGCGCTTTCCTCCCCAACGCGACCGTGGTGATTTTGCTGGCGCCGGTGATCATTCGTGTAGCCGAGGCCCTGGAAGTAGACTTTATCGCTCCGATGATTCTCGCGGCGATCATCAGCAACTCGGCCGGGCTACTCACCTTGGTCGGAGATCCGGCGACGTTTTTGGTGGGCAGCGCCATGGGCGTGACGTTCATTCAGTATCTCTACCGAATTGCGCTCGGTGGGTTGCTGACCTTACTCGTGCTGACGCTCCTCCTGCCTCGACTGACCAAAGACATCTGGACGGTCAATAGGACGCTGCTGACGGAAGTTACGGTGCCACCGCTCAAAGAACCGATGCTTGGCGGTCTCGCCCTACTCTTGCTGGCCATCATGGTGCTGCTGTTCTTGTTCGGAGAGCTATTGCCGATCCAGATGGTTCCGCCGGGAGTGGCGATCGTGGTGTGCTCGGTGGCGCTGCTGATGGTCTATGCAGCGCGAGTCGAACCGGTGCAAAAAGTTTTGGCGGATATCGATTGGAAAACGCTTATCTTCATCGCCTGCATGTTCGTTCTGGTGGAAGCCCTCGTCAAAGCCGGCTTCCTTCAGACCGTGTCCGATGACATCTTCAGGCGCTTTGGTACGAATCGTTTGGCTGTCGCGCTGGTGCTGTTGTTCGGAGTCGGTTTGGTGTCGAGCCTGCTCGCCAACATTCCCGTGGTGGCTGCATCGGTCCTCATGGTTAAAGGCTATTTCGTGATCTCCCAGCTTGTGCCGGAAGAGGCATTGGGCGCGGGTTTCACGGATTGGCCATTGACGACTCTACCGATTTTCGTGGCCATGATGTTTGGCGGCACGTTGGGGGGGAATGCCACTCTCATCGGCGCCTCGGCGAACATTGTCAGCGGTGGAATTTGCGCGGCTCACGGTAAACCCATTCGATTCATGAAATTTATGCGCTACGGCGTACCGATAACTCTGGCACAGTTGACCGTCGCAGCGATCTACGTAACAGCAATGTA
>QHOF01000280.1:0-931 GCA_003219335.1 Verrucomicrobiota bacterium
AAAAAATCCTGGGCAAGGAGCAAGCGAACTTCGTACGCATCGGGAACCTTGGGCGGTCCGCTCTCTTCCTCTTCTTCTCCTCCCGGAGGGAGTGGAACTTCTTCGTGTCTAATAGCGCCGACGCCGAATTTATATTCAGCGAATATTGTCGGGTTGAGGGGGACCTTGTTCCAATCAGCCAGGGCCCATCGCGCTTCCAGACTTACTGTCTGCGCACCGCCACCGCCATCGAATCGTTCGAATTGTGCTTCCGCCGCTATGTTGAAACGATACGGCAGACCCATTTCGACTTCTTGAGTGAAAAGATGATCCGGCGGCCCATGGCGAAAACCTTGACCCTCATAAAGTTCGCCGAAGAAAAATGACCACGGTGGCAATACGTAGGCGTTTACTGCGTTGGAGAAACGGCTGCGCGAAAGTCCTGGAGGCGCGCCGTACGCGCTGGGCACTTCCTCGCCCGTGACGACAATTTGCTCTTCCTCGGCAGCCGCCTGCGCGGACGCGGAATGATTGGGCGCGTTAAAGATTGAAAATGCGCACACGATGATCAGGGCGCGTTGCCAAAGAGTTGGCCGGAGAAAATGAGTCCTAAGCATAGCGATTCAGGTTAAGGTTTTGCTGTATAGTTCACATTGGCGCACAGATTATTACAAAATTGTAATGATTGGCAAGATGAATTTGGACTGTAGGCCAATGCCCAAATGGTAGAGACAGCGCGCTGCGCTGTCCCCCGAAGGCTTTCGGGACAGCGCGGCGTCGGCGTCACTACAGTCTGTTCGGGAAAACAAGAGTGACCGTTGTGCCTTGACCAGGTTCGCTCTGGATGCTGGCCGAGCCGCCGTGAAGATCGACAATCGATTTTACCAGAGCCAAACCGAGGCCTGCTCCGTCCGAGCCGCGCGATGATTCGACGCGATAAAACCGATCAAAT
>QHOF01000280.1:963-6477 GCA_003219335.1 Verrucomicrobiota bacterium
TTCCGGAGCCAGTATCGCTGACTGCGACTTCGAAATCAGTGTTGTGTGGGGAAAGCGCAATTTGAATTGAACCGTTCTCCGGTGTGAAGCGCAGCGCGTTCTCGAGCAAATTTCCAACGGCGCGCTCGAACAAGTTGGGATCGACATAAATTTGTCCGTTGCCGCGGCAATTGATCGTGACGTGACGATCGTCCGCGATCGGTTGATAGAACGCTGCAATTTTTTCTACTGCCGCGCGCGCGTCGAATCGCGTGCGCGCAATCGGTTCGCGCGCGGCGTCCACGCGCGCAACGAAAAGCAAATTATTCACGATTCTGGAGAGCCGTTCGCATTCAGTGATGGTGGACTCAATGGTCTCGCGATACTCGGCAGCGGTGCGATCGCGTGTGAGAGCGACCTGCGCTTCGCCCAGCATATTGGCAATGGGCGTTCGCAGTTCGTGAGCGAGATCGGCGGAGAATTGCGAGAGCCGCGTAAACGAATCGTCAAGCCGGTTGAGCATCTCGTCGAACGCGACGGCAAGCGGTCGAAGCTCGCGTGGCCAACCGGTAGGAGCGAGGCGTTCCTTCAAGTGAGTGGGCCCGATCCGTCCAACTGCTTGTGTCATTCCTCGCACGGTTCGTAACCCATGTTTGGTGACCATGATTGCAATCAAAGCCGAGGCCAGACCGCCGCCGCACAGAACCACGACAAGCAAGACAGCGAAGTTTCTTTCGACTTGCTCGTCACTTGACCGATCCTGCGCCACCTGAAGCGTGTAAGCCTGGCCGCCGAATTCTTCGTTTAGCGCGACGAGGGAAAACAGCTTCGCCCCACTGCGATAATCCTTCCGACTGCGAACAGCTTGCGCAGGTTTTTGTACCGCTGGAAAAATCGCTCCCGGCAGCAATCGGCCCATTCCCGGTGTTTCTGCGACAGTGTGGCCTTTCGAATCCAGAATTCTGGTCCAGTATCCAGCGCGCTCACCGGCGCGATGGCCCGTCAGCTCGTCGGCGAACACGCTGGGTCCGTTCTCGCGGAGATCTGCGCTTAAACCGGAGAGCTTGTCAGCCAGAACTGCGTTGTCCTCGGCGAACGCGTGGCGGACAACGATCGCGTAGAACACGCCAAGCCCACAGGCGAGCAAGAGCGTCGCGGCCAGCGTAAACAGCAAGATCAGCTGCGACGCGATAGAATGCGGTTTAGTGTGCCTTGAGAACATAGCCAACCCCGCGAATGGTATGGATCAGTTTGCTCTTAAACGGATCGTCCACCTTCGCGCGCAACCGGCGCACGACTACGTACACGACGTTTGTATCAGTCGCGAATCCGACATCCCACACGTGCTCTGCAATCTCAGCGCGCGATACCACTTCGCCCGGAGAGCGTACCAGATGAGCGAGCAGCAGAAATTCTTTCGGGGTAAGATTGAGCGGAACTCCCGAGCGCGTTGCCTTGTGCCGCTGCATGTCGATTTCCAAATCGTCGATGCGCAAATGTTCTGCTTGTCGCTGGGGAGCGCGGCGCAATACCGAACGCACCCGGGCGAGCAATTCCGAAAAGGCAAACGGTTTCACCAGATAATCGTCTGCGCCGAGCTCGAGTCCTTTTACGCGGTCGCGCACGCTGTCGCGGGCGGTAAGAAAGAGAATGGGGGTGCGAGCTCCTTCGCGCCGGAGTTCCGCAACCACTTCCCAGCCGTCCTTGTATGGCAGCATGATATCGACGATTAAAAGATCAAACCTGGTCGCGCGCGCTTGCTCCAAACCGGTTTCCCCATCGTGTGCAAGATCGACGGCGAAACCGGCTTCACGCAGTCCTTTGGACAGGAAAGCCGCTGTTTTCTTTTCGTCCTCGATAACGAGAATCCGCATTGCGGAGAGTGCGACCTCTTATGAGTCGCCAGCCTTATTCCTCATGCGACGAGGGCACAGCAATCACCAGCCCGGCAAGGAGAAATGTGATCGCCGCTGAGAACAAGCAATAGCGGCAGTAGGCGTGCAGCACAAAGGCCTGCACATACAAAAACCAAAGGGTGGCCAGAAACATCGCGCCGACAATCAACATGAAAAGGACTCTTGCGCGTGCGTACCCGAACGCGGCGAATGTGGCGAAAGTGAATACGCCGAAGTAGGCCACCGCGCCAAGCAGGGCCACTGGAATGCCGCCCACCTTCGAATAGGAACTGCCCAATACCCGGAAACAATCTGGCGATCCTCCGCAACTCAGCGTCTCGCCGGTGAACGCCTGCACGGCTAGATAAGTCGCGTCCGCCAGGCCGGCCAGTGCAACGATCGCGGCGACCGTATAAAGGACCGTGCGAAATCGCGAGACTGTCATGAGTGCAATGACAAATGACGAATGACAAATGACGAATCAATGCCGAATGACAAATGACCAAAAATGCGCCGCGCGTGCGTTGTCATTCCGTTTTCGGCCTTCGGATTGCCTTGGTCCTTTGTCATTGTTTTCTGCCGCTCCTCCAAATCCTGGGTTCGTCATCGGACATTCGTCATTGCTTCCATTCGCGTGGATTCGCGTGATTCGCGGGTACAAGCGGATCAGGCCCCGCTTTTCGATTTTTCTGCCAGCGCCGCATTGATGGCGGCGCGAACGCCCTCCGGGGTTTTATCTTTCGGCTCCACAGGCTGGTTATTGATGAAGAAGGTTGGAGTGACCTTTATTCCGAGAGACTCCCCGCGCGCGTGATCGGAATCGACTCGTTCTTTGGCTCTTTCGCTGTCCATGTCCTTTCTAAACTGATCAAGATTGAGCCCGATCGTGCCCGCGTAAGATTCGAACAATTCACGCGTATTCGGAGCATAACTCCAGAACGCTTGTTCCCGATACAGCACGTCGTACATCTCCCAAAAATGGCCTTGGAATCCCGCGGCTTCCGCTGCCAGCGCCGCCTCGCGAGCGTGCTCGTGAGCCGGGAGCGGAAAATTCCGGAACACAAGCCGCAGACGCGAGTCGTACTCTTTCAGGAGCTGCTCAGTAAAAGTGGCGAAGCTGCCGCAGGGCGGGCACTGAAAATCGCCAAATTCTTCCAACGTCACCGGGGCATTGGGATTGCCGCGAATGTGCGGTGATTCGGCGCCGGCCGTCTCCGGGAGACCCTTGTTTTCAGGAATCGGCCGGAGGTGTGGTCGCTTTGCCTGATAAAGCATGGCTCCGCTTCCAAGCGCGGCCAACCCGACCGCGGCGACAATTACAAAAGGCAGGTAACGTTTCATGGACGAGACAGGCGGAGAATTTTCGACGCAACAAGTGAGGCGTCAAGTGGCGAGCTGGCAACAATTCGTGAAGGGCGGAGCTCTGCGACGCTCGATTGCATGGGCTCGCGGGAGCTCGCCCCTCCGCTAATCAATCCAGGCTGATTTTGGACCCGCGAATCACTCTAATACACGCGAAATTTGGGAGGGACATCGCGCTGCGATGTGTCGCCGCGGCGACCGCAGCGTGGCGTCCCTACCCAGTTAATCCATTCGCGTCTATTTGCGTGATTCGCGGGCAGCCAAATTTCCGGTACGTTACGTCATGAAGCTTCCAACCGTTTCAACAGTTTTGATGCTTCTCGCCATGCTTGCTCTGTTTTCGCCTTTGCAATTGCACGGGGCCCCAGAATCAGGCATTGAAGGAGTGATTACCATTAGTCCCGCTCAGCCCGGGCCGGTCAGGGCGAACGCTCCCGATTCAAAACCGCTGGCGAACACCACTTTTGCGGCGGAAAACGAAAAGGGCGAAGTGACATCATTCACCACTGATGAGCAGGGACATTTTCGGGTTCCATTGCCGCCCGGTCACTACAAAGTTTCGCTCAAAGGAAGAAAATCCGGCGTTGGCCGCTACGGCCCGTTCGAGGCCGATGTCATAGCAGGGAAGATCACCAGAGTTGAGTGGGAGTGCGACTCCGGCATTCGGTAGCCGCGAAGCGTCGCAAACGTAATACCGTGTTGGCGCCGTGACGCGGACACTCCTGTCTGCGTCGGCATTTGCAGGCGCGATTTGCTTGCCATCACAACGAGGGCGGCATGGAGGACGCCCCTCCTTGTCAGGTACAAAAAACACGCAGCCGGGGTCGAGCCGACCCCGGCTGCGCTATCAACTCAATGATCAGCTATCAACTATCAACAGCCGCTCACGGGCGCGGCGGCGGCGTTGGACGAGGCCTTGGTGTTGGGGTAGGCCTCGGTCCAGCCGTCGGTGTTGGAGTAGCCGTAGCCGTAGGCGTTGCTGTGGCCGTGGCCGTCGCAGTTGGTGTTGCTGTGGCAGTGGCCGTCGCTGTCGCCGTTGGACTCGCAGTAGCTGTAGGCGTTGGTGACGGAGTTCCGCAAGCCGGTATCGCGTACGTCTTCGAGACGTTCGACGGCGGCACGTTAGCAACAGGATTGCAGAAGTCCTGCGTAAAGAACCCTGCGGCGCTGTTCCCCTGCACGCCTGCGACCCAGTTCTCTCCAGTGCTGGGAAGAAAAGCCGGGTTGAGCACGCCATAGATCACCTCGAACTTCAGGTTGGGATCGCCTTCATACAGACGCACCTCGAAATTGTCCGTCGGGCCAGTGGCGCCGCTATTATAGGGAGCCGCCCGCCACTCGATATTGAATATCCGATTTGGCGCGCTTCCACTAACCGAAGTGAACACTCCACAGTCCGTGCAGGTGACACCGAAACAGTCACCAGTGCACAGATCCTGCCACGTAGGGAAGACGGTGAAATCATAAGGCCCAATGTTTGGCGGAGCGGGCAGACAGCTTGTGATGTAGCCACCCGGCTCATTCGCCACGACAAAGTCGAGGCGCCCGTTGGAGCTGACATTCACACCGTTATAGGTCTGATCGTACAACTGGAACGCGAAAGGCAGTGCCACGAAGGTATCGCCGTCATCAGTGTGATTACCGGTATCGGTCGTGCCAGGCACGATCGGATCGGTTCCCGGGGTGAAGACGTAGTTCTGAGGCGGACAACCTTCTACTGTGTAATCTCCTGAGAAGGCCGCATTAACATTGCATCCTTCAGCAGTGATCGACCCCGCCCCAATGCTCGCCGTCACGCTGCCTCCGAAAGTGAAGTGCACGGTGAACGTCGCTGTGCTTCCATTGACCGACACAGCGGTGACGCTGCCGCCAGCATTGCCGGTAAGAGTCAGATCGCTCGTCTGCACCGACGCTGGATCAATCGCCTGGTTAAAGTTCACGTCATAGGTGTAGTCGCCTGGCGCCGGCGGTGAAAACGTGCCGCCAACAGGCGGGTTAGTCGAAGTCACCTGTAGCGGCGTTACGGCGTAACAGAACGTGCACATAAATTCGAATATCGGCATCTCATCCGAAGCGCGTAAGATTGCGCCGGCGGGAATAAGCATCGTCTGCACGCCCTCCGTGGTCACAGGCGTGCTGTTAAAGTGGAAGGTGATCGTGGCGTTGCCGTTTTGTAACGTATCGGAGTTCGCTGGCGTTCCGTTCACTGTGAAATCGGTGGGCTGGACAGTGGATGGGTCCGCGGGATCGCTCAAGTTGACGACGAAGTCCACCGGCT
>QHOF01000296.1:0-3078 GCA_003219335.1 Verrucomicrobiota bacterium
ATCATTGCCTTTGATAAACAGTTCGCTGCCACTGAGCCCGAAGATTTCGTGCACGAACTGGTGACGCATTCAAAACCGCTGCGCGAAATCTGCGTTGGCCACGAATGGTCGTTCGGAAAAAATCGGCGCGGGACTCTGGAGCTGCTGGGAAAACTGGGTGCGCGATGGAATTTCGACGTCGTCGGGATTCAGGCTGTGACGCTGCGGAATGGCGAGATTGTGAGCAGCACCGCGATCCGGCAAGCTATTGACGCCGGCGACCTCGCCAAAGCCGCCCAGATGCTCGGGCGCGATTACACCATTCTGGGGACCGTGGTGCGCGGCGACGACTTGGGAAAAAAACTCGGGTTCCCGACGGCCAACCTGAGCGCGCACAGCGAGCAGTTTCCGCCCAACGGCGTCTATTTCGCTGACGCGATTCTGGAAGGCAAAACGTATCCCGGCGTGGTGAATCTCGGTTATCGCCCGACTGTGAGCAGCGAGAGATCAGAGCGCGTTCTCGAAATTCATCTGTTCGACTTCGAACGCGACATTTACGGCGAGAATCTCGAAGTGCGATTTATCCGCTACCTCAGGCCGGAAAAGAGATTCGAAAACGTCGATGCGCTCGTCCACCAGATTGAACGCGATGTGCAGCAGGCGCGCGAGCTCTCTCCAGCCTAGCGACGCGGCGTTTCAAAACCGCAACCGGGCAAGATCGCGCGCTTCTGGCGTCTTGCGGATGGCGAAGATAACGGCAAAAGCGCCAACCACCAAGCCGCAGCCGAATGCGAACACGAGCAGAAGCCAAACCGGAAAATTCGCCAACTGGACCATGCCTTCGCGCACAAAGCGACCACCGCCGGAGAGCAAATAGGCAAGTCCGCTACCGAGTACTGTCAGGCCAAGCAGAACCATTGCACGCAGCCATCGCGGTTCGCGCCGTGCGGCAGGCAACTTCGCCATAACGCGCGCGGTAAATCCATCGTCGTCGATATACGGCGCAGCTTCGCGCAATTGTCGGTCTAGCGTTTCGTCCTCGATCATTGTGTTCATTATATCAATTCGGTCCCCATGCTGCCAGCGTTCGTTTCAGTTTCTCGCGGCCGCGCAAAACGTTGGTCTTCACGGTGCCGAGCGGAATATCCAGAACGCGCGCGGCCTCATCATGCGATAGTCCGTTTTGGCAGCAAAGCACCACTGCGGTCCGCTCGTGCAATGGAAGCAAACTCAGCGCGTGCATTAGATCGTGTCTCAAACCGGGATCGACAGTCTGCGGATCGTGCTCCGCTTGCAACTGCTCCTCATCCACACCAACAAGTTCCTTGCGGCGGCGCGCATCTTCGCGAAAACAATTGTACGCGATTCGGTAAAGCCAGGTGGAAAACCGCGCTTCACCACGAAAGCTGCGGATGTTCTTGTAAGCACGCAAAAAGGTCTCCTGCCCCAGATCGTCGGCGAGGGCCATATCTGTGCGTGTGAGTTGCCGAAGCAGACCGCGCACACTCGATTGGTGCCGCCGCACCAGTTCGCCAAACGCGTGCTGGTCGTCATCGCCAAGAACTCGCGCAATGAGGTCTGCATCAGTGAGCTC
The DNA here is from genome assembly GCA_003219335.1 of Verrucomicrobiota bacterium. Classification (GTDB taxonomy): domain Bacteria; phylum Verrucomicrobiota; class Verrucomicrobiia; order Chthoniobacterales; family UBA10450; genus Udaeobacter. The sequence continues at coordinate 1,574 of QHOF01000296.1, forward strand.
CACGGCCGCAATACTACGGTCCCGGTGGCGGAGGAGGAACGTCCTTTTTGCCTTCCAATTTCCATACAATCAAATAACCAAGCCCGATCAGAAAGGGAATCAGCCCTAATGACCATATGCCGCCTTCCCAATCGTTTATGGCGCCAAAGAAGACCATCACACCGAGCCCAATCATGGCCCAAACAACTCCACGCCGTACATCCGACCGCTGGCGCACCGCTCGCGTCGCGGGTGCAAGCAGTTCAGCAGGAACCGGCTGACCTTTCTCCACCAGCATGCGGATCGTGCGCTGCCGCGAGCGGCTTATTAAAAGGGCGAAGATCCCTATCATAATCACGATCAGCACCGGCGCGCCGAAGATCGAGAGAAAGACGATCGCCACGATTGGAATCGCCCCGAACTCCCGCATCTTTCGGAGATCGGCATCTTCGTTATGCTCGCCCTCATTAATGATGACGCCGTGTTGGCCGCGAAACTTTTTCGCCAGCTTTTGATGAATCCTCTCGGCGAGGTCCGAAGAAGAGACGCTGGCAGTTGGCGCTGGGGTTGCTGTTGTTGCTGGCGGGCTCGCGATCGGCGATGGCGTCGATGTCTGCGCAAACAAGCCCGCAGCCAGCGCCATGGAGCAAATACAGAGGAGGATTAATTTCTTCATAGAGGTGCTTTGATCATAGGATGCACTCAACGCCCAATTTGGATTCAACAATTTCAAGCTTGCGGAGGCAATTAAAAGGTTGCGCCCCGCGGGTCGCTGGACATTATTGTTTCCCTCTCAAAAATGCGGGTGTAGCTCAGTGGTAGAGCACCTCCTTGCCAAGGAGGACGTCGCGAGTTCGAGCCTCGTCACCCGCTCCAGCCTTCCCTTGGGGCGCAAGGAATGACGGCTTCCCCAGCCGTCATATCTGTGCGACCGCTCGGAAGCCGTCGCTCCTTGAGGGTACTCAAAATCGGTTTGTTCAATGGCGCCCGCGGATATAAAATTGGCGCTATGAAAACGACATCCCTACCCCGGTTGTGTGCGCTGGTTGTGGGTCTCCTCGGTAGTGGAATTTCCCTGCAAGGCGCAGATCAACCCAAAGACAAAACTCCCTGGAAAATCACCGGCCAACTCGAAGAAGCCTGCTCGTGTGATGCCGCGTGCCCATGCTGGTTCAATTCCAAACCAACCAAGATGACCTGCGGCGGCGGCCAGGTGCTTTTCATTCAGAAAGGTAATTACGGCAAAACCAAGCTCGACGGGCTGGCAGTCGCTACCATGGGCCAAAGTCCAGAAGGCCAGACGATGATGGAATCCTATGGCAACTGGAATTTTGCCTACAATTACATCGACCAGAAAGCGAATCCCGAGCAGCGCAAGGCGCTCGAAGCGATTGCGGTAGCGATTTTAACGCCGGGCGTCTCAAAAAAAACCGAGACACGCTACGTACCGATTACCCGAAAGATTGATGGCAAAGAACACGAGATCACTCTTGGGCAGTATGGTAAGTTCCGCGGTCATCTGATTG
>QHOF01000296.1:3141-8509 GCA_003219335.1 Verrucomicrobiota bacterium
AATATGCTCAGGGGCGAACTTCAAACATGACTTATACCGACGCGGACCAAGACTGGTCATGGAAGGACTCGAACTACATGTTCGGCACGTTCACGGTCGATAACGTTCAATACGAGAAGTTCGCCGCCGGTCTTGCGCAAAAGATGGCTGAGATAAAGGGCGAAAAAGCATCGGACAAAAAATAAGATCGGAATTGTATCTGTGGCGGAAGATTGCAGGTCCGCCTTGGCTGAGTGCGCACAAAAGCATTTTGGAAGCGTGCTCACGCCGCGGACTTGCGATCATCTCAAGACCGAAACGCAAACAGTTACAACTCGAAATTGCGTGCACATCGCGCAGTGATTCGCGAAAGCTCGTTAAAGAATTTGGCGGACGCACCGAGAAATTGCCGCGCGATTGGCTGAAACGATTTACGGACGGGCAAAAGCGCAAACCGCTCAAGATTGGAAAACGACTTGTTGTGGTAAGAGCAGGGAGTGACGGCTTCCCAGCCCAGAAAACGTTCGAGGTTGGGAAACCGTCGCTCCTTGTTATTCCAGCTTCCGCAGCCTTTGGAACAGGCGACCATGACCATTCAACGACAGCAATGTCGCTTCGTCTCCTCGAGCAATTGACTCGCGCTTGGAAAAACGGCTGGTCCGCTGCTGATCTCGGAACTGGAACGGGGGTTCTCGCCTTCGCAGCGAAACGCTTTGGCGCACAGAGCGTGGTTGGCATTGATATTGATCCGACAGCGATTTCGACCGCGAAAGCAAACGCTCGGCTGAACCGAATTGATGGCGTCAATTTTCATTTGGCCGATGTGCGCAAATGGAACCCGGCGCACGCGACCGACGTGATCGCTGCAAATTTGTTCTCCGATTTGCTGATCGAAATCCTGCCGAATTTTAAACGCAGCGGCTGGCTGATTCTGTCAGGCATCGTGCGCACTCAGGAAGGACAGTTGATTGCTGCGTTACGGCGAACCAAACTCAACGTGGTAAGAGTAAAACGTCGCGGCAAATGGATTACGATTCTAGCCAGAGGCAGCGTTGGGCTGTAGCGCAGGTTTCTAAACCTGCTGTATCGCCGATTTCCAAATCGGCGGGCCGAAATTGTGCGTCGTGCGGGCTGGAAAACCCGCGATAGGCAGACTCCCAAGTCTGCGCTATTTCGGTTTCGGCGAAGCCGTGCCAAGTGCTCCGCCGCAGAAGAAATTTTGCGGCGCTTATTTACCGCCGCTAAAGTAAGCGAAATGCAAACTGAACAGCTCGCCTACGCCATCGTGACGCCCTATTCGATACGCAAATCGCGCACCGGCGGCATCGTTGGCCGGTTGATTTCCCGCACGGGACTCGATCTGGTCGGCGGACGCATGTTTGCTCCGGGTGCGAAATTAACCAGGCGCTACGCCGATACGATCGTGACAGAAACTGATCCGCGGCATCGCGCTACGCAGGAGCTGATTCGCGATTACGTCCTGAAAAATTTTCCCGGCGAAAAGAACGCCCAGCGGCCGCGGGTGTTGTTCCTCATTTTCCGCGGACCGGATGCGGTGGAAAAGATCCATCGGGTTGTCGGCCATATCGTGCATGAGCGCACCAGCGGCGAGACAATTCGCGATACGTACGGCGATTACATCACTGATGATTCTGGCGACGTCACTTATTTTGAGCCGGGCGTCCTGACGGCTTTCGATCCGGAGGCTGTCGGGCGAGATTTGAAACTCTGGGCGGAATTTTCTGATTCCGACGGTGGCATTGTGGATTACGCGGTCCCCTTCCCGCGCAACGCGCAGACCGAAAAAACGCTCGTGCTGATCAAACCCGATAATTTCCGGTTTCCAAATCTGCGACCGGGCGGAGTCATCGAAGTATTTTCCCGCTCCGGACTCTCAATCATTGGCTTCAAAGTTCACCGGATGAGCGTTGCGCAAGCGGAGGAATTCTACGGACCTGTGCTGCCGGTGCTTGAGCAAAAGCTCGGCCCAAAGAGCGGCCGCGAAAATTGGGAGAGCATCATCGAATTCATGGCTGGCCGTAAGCCGAGCGAATGTCCTCCGGAGGAACACCACGCGCCTGGAACAGAAAAATCGATCGCCATTGTTTACAAAGGCCTCGATGCAGTGCGCAAAATCCGGGACGTGCTCGGTCCGACTGATCCGGCAAAAGCGCCGCCTGGCTCGATTCGAAGAGAATTCGGCCAAAGCATCATGATCAACGCCGCGCACGCGTCGGATTCCGTAGAGAATGCAAAACGCGAGATGGCGATCATCCAGATTGAGGAAAATAATTTCAAACCTCTGATTGAAAACTTCTATCACCGCCAATAGTTTGCGCTCCCATTTTGCATCACGTCACTGACATGGAAATTTCCGAACGCGCCGCACAACTGACTCCGTCGCTGACGCTCTCAATCGATAGCAAGGCCAAGGGGATGAAAGCCGAGGGCATCGATGTATGCGGCTTCGGCGCAGGCGAACCCGATTTCGATACGCCCGAGTACATCAAGAAGGCCGCGATCGAAGCGTTGGAGGCCGGCTTCACCAAATACACGCCCAGCTCCGGTATTCCCGAACTGCGGCAGGCGATCGCCGAAAAATTGGCTGCCGATAATGGACTGGATTATCGCGCCGCGCAGATCGTTGTGAGCAACGGTGCAAAGCAGTCGTGCTACAATGCCATTCTTGCCACATGCCAGCCTGGCGACGAAGTCATCATCCCGGCTCCCTATTGGGTCAGTTATCCAGAGATGGTCAGATTAGTAGAGGCCGAACCGGTGATCGTGCCTACCAGCGAGCGCAACTCCTGGAAAATGCGCCCGGAAGACTTTGAAAATGCGATGACCCCGCGCACCAAGATGTTGATCATGAACAGCCCTGGCAACCCCACCGGCTCGGTTTATACGCGTGAAGAACTGGAGGCAATTGTCAACGTCGCCGCTGAAGAGGACATTTATATTTTGTCCGATGAGATTTACGAGAAACTCGTCTATGACGACGCCAAACATGTGAGCATCGCGTCGCTATCGAAGGAGGCATACGATCTCACAATCACCGTCAACGGATTTAGCAAATCCTACGCGATGACAGGCTGGCGGCTCGGTTATCTGGCCGCGCCGGACGCGGTGGCAAAGGCGGTCGATTCAATCCAAAGCCACACTACTTCGAATCCGTCGTCCTTTTCTCAATATGGCGCGCTTGCCGCGCTCAAAGGCGATCAACAACCGCTTGCCGATATGCGCGAAGAATTCGACATGCGCCGCAATTACATGTTTGAGCGCATCTCGAAAATCTCCAATGTCACCGCAGTCAAACCGCAGGGCGCATTTTACGTGCTGGTAAACATCAGCCAGTTAGGGCTGACTTCACAAAATTTCGCCGACCGTTTGCTGAGTAAAGCGAACGTCGCCGTTGTTCCGGGAGCTGCGTTTGGTGACGACCGCACGATCCGGCTGAGTTACGCCACTAGCCTGGACGTAATTAAAAAAGGTCTGGACCGCTTCCAAGACTTTTGCCGCACGCTCTGACAATTGCCGATTGGTGATTGCGGGTTGCGGATAGCTCGCCTCATTTGTATTTCTCTCCGCAATCCGCATTCCGCAATCCGCAATGGTCGGCTACGTCGCCCTCATTCTCCACGCTCATCTTCCGTTCGTTCGGCATCCGGAGCATGAACATTTCCTCGAGGAAGACTGGTTCTTTGAGGCAGTTACAGAAAGTTACATTCCGCTGCTTCGCTTGATGCAGCGTTTGAGGGGTGACGATGTGCCATTCAAGCTCACCATGTCTCTCACGCCAACGCTTTGCGCGATGCTTCAGTTCAAGCTCACGATGTCCCTCACACCGACGTTATGCGCGATGCTGCAGGACGAACTGCTGCGCGAGCGTTACGTGCGGCATCTCGATCTTTTGATCGATCTCACCGCGCGCGAACAAAAGCGAAATCGGAATCACCCGCAGCTTCACGAACTGGCAGAGTTTTATTTCGAGTTCTTCTCAAAAAACCGTCGCCTCTTTGTCGATGAATGGAAATGCGATCTGCTCGCTGTGTTTCGCAAGTTGCGCGAAACGGGCGGACTTGAAATCATCGCCTCGGCCGCCACGCACGGGGTGCTCCCCATTCTTCAACAGCAATCGCCTGAGGCAGCGCGTGCGCAGGTTTTGATCGGACGCGACATATTTGTCGATCTGTTCGGCGAAAAGCCAGGCGGATTCTGGCTGCCGGAATGCGCTTACTCGCCGGGCTTGGAGGCACTTTTACAGAAAGTAAATCTTCGCTGGTTCGTTCTCGACGCGCACGGCTTGGTGTTTGGAAATCCGTGTCCGCGTCGCTCGATTTACGCGCCCTGTTATACGCCGACGGGACCGGCGGCTTTCGCGCGCGACCCTGACTCAAGCCGGCAAGTCTGGAGCGCGCACGAAGGCTACCCGGGAGATCCAGCCTATCGGGAATTTTATCGTGACATCGGTTTCGATCTTCCAATGGAACATTTGGGGCCGGTCGCGTGCGGAATCAGAAAATTTTCCGGTGTGAAATACCATCGGATCACTGGACGCGGCGATGAGAAACAGTTGTATGATCGCGTAGCAGCCGAAAGTGCAGCCGCGAAACATGCGCGGTACTTTCTGGAACAGCGCCAGCAGCAACTCCGCGAAGTCAGCGAATCAGGTTTCGAGCCGATTATTGTGGCGCCATTTGACGCGGAATTGTTTGGGCACTGGTGGTTCGAGGGACCCATTTTCCTTGAACAATTCATTCGCCAGGCGGCAAACGAACGGGATCTTGAACTCATCAAACCGAGTGAATACCTGGCGACGCATCCCACACAGCAAATCATTCAGCCCGCGGCTTCGACTTGGGGCGAGAACGGCCATCTTGCCCTCTGGCTCGATCCGAGTAACTCCTGGATTTATCCGCACCTGCACGCCGCGGCACAGCGAATGACTGAGGCTGCGCGCAGACACGCAGAAGACTGTAGTCCTTTCGCGGATCGCATGCTCAAACAACTCGCGCGTGAACTTTTGCTGGCGCAATCGAGCGACTGGGCATTTCTGATGAAAACTAACACAGCGCGCGAGTACGCTACCAAACGCACAATCGATCATCTTGCGCGCTTCAACCGTCTGCACGATCAGTTTGTCAGCGATGCAATCAACGAAGAATGTCTGCGCGACTGCGAGTGGCGTGACAACCTTTTCCCAAATCTGAACTGGCGATACTATATCTAGGCCACTTGTCATTCTGAGCGAAGTCGCTTGCCCCGCCGTAGCTTTATGCGGAGGCTGAGAGGAATCTCTGGCTGTTCTTCTGTGCGTTGCTTGTTACCTTTAGAGATGTCGCGACTCCGCTCGACATGACAACAAAAAGCAAGACCGCGATTCTGATCA
>QHOF01000003.1 GCA_003219335.1 Verrucomicrobiota bacterium
CGCTGGGTTCGTCCATGGCTTTCGACTCAGCTTGCAATTGCCTCTATTTCTTCGAGCTATTAAGCGTCGCTGCCACAAACGGCGCGAGATCCCAACCGTCGCAGTACACAACGCCCCCCACCCCCGAAAGCCTTCGGGCCTGGCCAAATCTATTCGCTAGCCTAAATCAGCAGCTCAAAGCGCAGCTGCGACTGATTTCAAATTCTCAGTCGCCGCCTTGCTCTCGCTGGTTTCCGGCAGGACCAACTCGACGAAACGAGCGCAGTCCCGGCGGGCGTCCGCGTAAAACAGAGTGGCTTTATCGGTTTGAATGCTGTTCAGGGAGCGAGCCGCAGAGTTTTGACTCGGGGTGTGGATTGTAAGGGCGCTAACCCCCACAACGGCCACGGCCACAAGCATTCCCGCGGCAAGACGTTTACTAATTGCAGCTAAGTGCTTCTTCATTAGCCGCGACGGTGTGGCTGTCTTCCGGTAATGTCAAGAAAAAAACAAAAATATTATAATGGCAGTTTGGGCAGTGCAGGTCAACCCGGCTGGGCACCTGAAAAAGCTGTAGGGTTTCTCCCTACCAGCGCTGGGGCCCACAGATTTCTCGGATGACGCCAATGAGGATTCCCCACAGGAGGTGCACGGGCTCGCGGAGCTCGCCCCTCCATTGACAGCGTTGTGCGCTGGAAGGGTTCCTACTTTGGCGCGAGCGAAGCGACGATTGCTTCAAACCGCGGGTCGCCTCGCAGCGGATCCCAAAGCGGATGAAGACGCAAATAGCCGTAAGTAACATGGCTCCCCGGCAGCTTCGCTGCAGCGGCCAATTGTTCGATTGCGCGATCCTTGTCGCCCGTCCACGCATAAATCACTGCCAGATATTGCATCAACATCGGACCCTCGACGGCGCTTTTGCTGGCTGGGATCAGTGCAACCGCGCGTTCGCCTTCACGAATTGCATCCTCCTTGTTTCCCAATGCGGCATCCACCACCCCGAGCGCGCACAGAGCCGGAGCATAGTTGGGTTGATCGCGCAGTACTTGCTCCAGTTGCCGTCGCGCCTTCGTAAAAGCGGCGCGAGCTGCGTTTTTATCGCCTCCGAGCCGGGCGACAAGACCCTGACACCAACTGTCAGGAAACGGAATGTTTTCCTCGTAACAGCCGCCAGCCGGCATGGCGTCTAGCGCGCGCTTGGCCGCGACGGGATCGCGCTCACGCATGGAAAGATCGAGCCACCAGTTAACGAGAACTGGCGCTGAGCCTGGCTCCTCGACGAGGGCAGCCTCAATTGCCGCATGCGCCGGCCTCGGGTCTGCGCGCCATTCGGCATCCACCCACGCGCGGCGTACGCGGCTGGGAATATCTGTGCGATTCATCGCCAGGATACTCTCAAGCGTGGCAGCCATCTCTTTATAGCGGTGCAGAGCTTCGTAAGTAAGAGAGATTTGCTGAAGTATGGAAAAATTGTGCGGGTCGAGCTCCAATGCCTGCTTCATTTCCTCGAGGGATTTCTGCCAGCGACCCTGCCGCCGGTCGATGTAGCCAGCCATCAGAGGGATTCGATATTCGTTCGGCAGCGTCCGCCGGGCGGCAGCCAGCTCCTGCCGGGCTTGATCGTAATCCGCATTTACCCAGTAAAGGTGTTGCGCGAAAGCCAAGTGCGTCTCTCCAGAATCAGGGCTCAACCGGCCAATGGATTGGATGGCTGTTTCGGACAATTGAAGGCGGGCTTCGGTGTGATCGAAACCGAGGAAATAAATCCGGTCATGCGCTCCAGCCAGCAGATCATAGGCAATCACGAACGATGGGTCGCGCGCCACAGCCTGCTCAAGCAATCGCACGGCTTGGAGTAAATCTCCTTTTGCCCGAGTGCTAAACGAAATGCCATCGACCAGTTGTTTGCCTTGCAGGTAGAAATCGTACGCAACGAGGTCCGTCGTGGGCGCCTCTTGGATAGCGGCTTTCTCGGTGGACGAGACTTTGGCAGCAAAGTTATCTGCGACTTTTTGGGCGATCTCGCTTTGGATGGCAAACAGATCGGTCAACTCCCGGTTGTATTCCGTCGCCCAAACCTGAGTATCCTTGCGGGTGTCAATCAATTTGGCGTTTAAATGAATTCTGCCAGCTTCCCGGCGCACGCTGCCTTCGAGCACGTATGGGACGTTCAACGCGCGCCAAATTTCCCGCGCATTATGCGAGCCACGATATCCTGTCACGCTCTCGCGGCTGATCACTTTGAGATTGGCTAATTTCGCCAGCTTGCTCGAAACGCCGTCATAGACGACATCGGCGAACAACGCGTTGTCTTTATCTCCGCTGGGACTTTCAAAGGGCAGCACGGCAATGCCAGTTGTTGGTGAAGTGCTGGCAAATTGACCTTTCCAAACCAGCGCGCCCACCACGGTTCCGAGCGCCACCGACAACGCGGTCATTGCCGCAGTCATCCGATTACGCCGCGACCAGCGCCAGAGACGGACGGGCAACGAGACAGGGCGCGCGATAATCGACCGGCCTTCAAGCCAGCGCTCGAGGTCTTCCGCTAAATCGCCAGCGGAGCGATAGCGCACGGTCGGATCGCGCTCCAAACACTTCGCGCAGATTGTTTCCAGATCCCTGTCCAGTGCTGGGACAAGCGAACGCAATTTCGGTGCAGGTTTTTGACTCGCCTCCTGGATCACCGCCAACGCGTGGTCGCCTAAAAACGGCGGACGCCCAGTCAAAAGATCGAACAACACCGCGCCCAGACTATAGACATCGGCCGCGGGTGTGAGCTTCGCTGATTCGGCCAGTGCCGGATTGGCCTGTTCAGGCGCAATGTAACCAGGCGTGCCGAAAATGGTCAGGCTGTGCGTAAGATCGCTGACGCTGTCGAGCCATTTGGCCAGACCGAAATCGCTCACCAACGGTTCGCCGTGTGCATCGAGCAGAACATTCGCCGGTTTCAGATCGCGGTGCAGGATACCTTTGATATGCGCGTATTGCACTGCGCGCGCGACCTTGGCCATTAACGCCGCGGCACGGCGCGGCTCGCGGCGGAGAGCCTGCGCGGCTTCGACCAGGCTGCCGCCAGCGGCAAACTTCATGCTAAAGAACGGGAGCTCGTCTTCGCACTGGCCCACTTCGTAAATGGGCAGAATATTTGGATGATCGAGGTGCGCTGCCGCCTCCGCTTCGCGCCGGAAACGCGCCAGCGTCTCCTGTGAATCCGCGTGATACGCAAGGACGCGTTTTAGTGCAACGATGCGGCGCGAGTGTCGTTGCCGCGCGCGATAAATCACGCCCATCCCGCCGCGCCCGATCTCTTCCAGGATTTGATAATTGCCGAGCTGCCAGCCGGCGTCGCGCACATCGATTTCACTGAGTACGTCCTCGAGCGTTTCTGCGTTGTTGCTCTCGCCGTTTTGATTTGTTTCCGTCGAGGTTTCCTCAGGCAGGCCTTGAGAGAGCAGACAGCTCAGGCAAAGTCCCCGTTTGACGCGCGATCCCGATCCGCACTGCGGACAGACGACTGGCTCCTTTTGCAGACGCCCTGAAAGAGGAATGGAGACAGAGCTCATGGAAAGAGGAGCAGCGTAAAAGAAGGCTGCAAACGTTGCAACAGGAAAAACCAAAAAATTTTCAACAGTTTATTCACACGATATAAGCCGGCTTTTCATGATAGAACACCGCGGCATTCTGGCAATCGGACGCTATGCTGAGCGAGCGCATGGTTTTTGCCCTAAGGAAATAAGTGAGTTATTAACAGCAGCGCTTCACACAAGGCTCTAGGACCCATGTGATAAATAGGGAAGGAGTCGCTAAGTTCCGGCAGGCAAGTGGCAAGGCGCGACGAAGGAGCATCACGAAAGCTTTCGGGGGGTGTGACTGAGGCGCACGTCGCCACCAGTCTGCAGCGCTTACGCCCGGAGAGTTGCGGATCTTGGCAACGCACCTGTTCCATATTTATGAGATGGATTCTACTTCCTTAACTGACCGTTTTGTAATGGGGACGGCACCCACGGTTCGGAAGGTGACAAATTTTCAGTGGCCCATTTCCGGGCAAATTGCCTGAGTTCGGCCGCGTTGCGCAGGCTTAGCTTGTGCCTAATTTTTTCGCAGTGGGTCTCGATGGTCTTTCGGCTAAGGTGAAACTGCTCAGCAATCTCCCGTGCGCTGTATGAAGCACCGAGTAGTTGAAACACCTGGAGCTCGCGATCCGACAGGCGCTCTACCCCGAGACCCGAGGCGACTGGCTTTTCACGCAAGGTTCGCTGGACTACAGCTGCGGCGACTCTTTCGCTGAAATATAATTCGCCGTTCAGGACTTTGCGCGCTGCTCGCAGCACCTCTTCTGTGGCGTTCTCTTTCATGATGTAACCAAATGCGCCGGCACGGAGCGTGCGCTCGGCGAAGATCAACTCGTCGTATTGTGAGAGAACGAGCACCTTCAGATCGGGATGCTCGACGCGCAATGTTTTGATCAGGTCAAGCGCGTCGCCGCCTTTCAACCGCAGATCCAGAACCATCAGATCGGCTTCGGATCGCTCCACGAGCCGTTTGGCGTCCGAGGTGTTATCCGCGACTCCAACGCAGGCGAGGTCTGGTTGCTTGTCGATTAACTGCCTGAGGCCATCGGACACCACCGGATGATCCTCCACGACAATCGTGCGCGCTTTCTTTTGGCTTTCTTTTCGTGAACTCATGGCAGGCCAAAAACCGCCAGCTGCGGTTGCAGCGGCACGCGGCAACTAACGATTGTTCTCAACTGTTCAAGTTCGTCGCGCTGCTGTTGGGCGATCGCCTCTGCCTCCTTGCGAGCAGTGATGTCCACGCTCACTCCCAATAGCTGCATCGGCTCTCCGCGTTCGTCTCGCTGCACACGCCCACGCGCAGAGATCCAGCGCACGCCGGCGTCCGCGAGAACAATCCGAAACTCGGCTCGGTAACCTTTGCCGTTTTCGATCGCCTGCTTCAGCGCCTGCCGCACATTCTCGCGATCGTCTGGATGCCAACGGGACATCAGATCTTCAAATGTGATCTGTCCCGAGGCAGGCAAGCCTAACTGAACGCGCCGGTTCGGCGTGACCCAGATTTCACCTTCGTTTAAATCCCATTCCCACATTACGAGATTAGCGGAGTCTGCGGCCAGAAGGAGCCGGTTCTCGCTTAGCTCCAATTGGCTCTACGGTTTCGGCGGTTTCTACAAAAGCCACTACATCATTGTTCTCCGGGATTTGCGGAGCGAAGTTCGGGGAAAAGTTGAAATTTTTTAGGGGAGACCGCGGATTTGAAACTCGCTCATCTCCCGACTCGCTCGCGGCGTGCCCTCGCGGCTTTGCGTTCTATCCCGCCGATCCCGTCGGCTCGATTCACGAATAACACCGATTCGAAGACAGGAAGAGAACCAGGGAAACCCAAGAATGTTGGAGATGGAATTTTATCTCGTCACGAGGGAATCCCGTTCCTAGCCGCGCACCCGTCTCCTTGGCTCACCGGAGCCCTGGCATAGGCGGCGGGTGCTGGTGACTCCGAAACCTTTTCGCTGGTCGTCGGTCGCTTGACACGAGATGCTCACCTCTTTATTTCGCGGCGATTGGCGTGGTTCGCGGCGCACCCGAAAACGTTTTGTTTCGGATTTCGAATTTCTCCAAGCTACGCCGCGGCAGTCAATGCCGCGCACAAATAGCGGAGTTCATCGTCGATCTCATGGGTTTTCTCCACGGTCCGACCGACTTCTTCACGGAGCAGCGCCCGGTAGCGAACTCGCAGCTGATGGACGAGGCGTTTTACTGAGGCTTCGGGGATGCCGAGCGTTTTTGAGAACTTGGCATAAGAGACATCGTCCCGCTCTGCGGCCAGACAAGGACTTAGCATATCGAAAACGCGCCGGCGCCCGCGCCTCTCGCATTCCTCACCCAATCGGCTTAAGGCGCGCTCGACCACCGTGGCTGCCCAGCGCACATCGAAAATTCGCTCCGCCGACCATCTCTCCGATTCCCGCTGGGAGACCGAGAAATGCGATGGCGCCTCGGCCATCCAATCATCCCACGAAACAAACTGCACCGCGCCACCGCGTTTCCCCGCGCGACGCTTCGCTTCCGCATCACGCAAAAAGTCCTGCAGCGCTTTGAGCACCAGCGAACGAAAGCGCCCGCGAGCCGGATTGGCGCGCTGCAGAAGCTGACCTTTAAGTACCGTGACAAAAAAATCCTGCGTCAGGTCTTGGGCATCGGAAGGCGAATGTCCCTGGCGGCGAATGAAAGCGAAGACCGGCCGCCAGTATATTTTGCAAAGTTCCGCGAGCGCCTTTTGCATCTTCTGCGTGTCGCCGTGCGTATCGGCGCAGGAAAGCACGACGCTCCAGCGTGTCGTAAGGAAACGACCGGGCGAGGGCCGACGGTCGGCAGGATCATCTGGGGTCACGGGCGCTAATCATCTTATTTACGTGACTTTTAGCAAGCACTAATTCCTTAGGGCAATTTCCCCCAAGTAAGCCGTTTGAACTGCTAACGCCCGCCGCGCCTTCGCCAAGGTCTGCAACGTAGCAAAGCAAAAATCTCCGCAACTGCGGATTCAGCGGACAGCGCGCGGATGTGTTCCGCCAGTCGAATCCCGCGCTGGCGTAGCGGGCTTGTGCCAAGCACCGATCAGGCGTTTGAACCCGCGTCTTCGAAACGCCTTTGCCGAAAGCTGCGGCCGCGCCTTTGAATTAATGACGCAGAAAGTGCCGAAGTCGTCCGCCAGCGAGAACGAGTGGCGGTCTATCCTTTGTTATCCCTGCTCTTCCTGGCGAAGCTTTGGCCGTCCACGAAGCCGGTCTTGTGAAATCCGCTTATTCGGTGCTTGATACAACTACCGTTACACCGGTCGCGCGAGCACGAATGGCGATAGTTTCCTTTTCCGCCCGTGGCTGGCGCCGCGGAAAACATATTCTTCCACACGGAAGGTTTTCTCCACCCATTTGGCGGCACGCCGACGCAGCTCTAGGCCAGATCTCAGATGAAGCTTGCGTTTGATGTTTTCGCGATGGCTTTCAACCGTTTTCACGCTCAAATCCAACGAGTCCGCGATCTGCTTCGTGCCGAGTCCTGAGCCGAGCAACTGGAAAATATGCATCTCGCGATCGGACAAGTTCTCAACAGCATTGGCCGATCGGGGGGGGTGACTATTTTTGCGCCGCCGCCGGAGCGATTTCTTGAACGCGTTCAGGGCAACCTCGCGGCTGACATAGATGCCGCCTTTCAGAATATCGCGGATGGCGGCTGCCAGCTCTTCTCTGGGAGCCCGTTTCATCACGTAACCGCGCGCGCCCGCGCGCGCGGCGCGCTCGGCGAAAATACTTTCCTCAAACGCGGAATACACGAGAATGCGCAAATTGGGCTGTTCCGCCCTGAGTGTCTTGACAAATTCCAGGCTGTCGCCCGTGCCCAGTCGCAGTGCAGTGACCAGCAATTGCGGCTTGCATTCAGTGATTTTTCTATGCGCGGCGGTTATGTTGTCCGCTTCGCCGCAGATAACCATGTCCGGCTGAGAATTGAGATAAGCGCTGATCCCGTAGCGAAGCAGCGGTTGTTCATCCAACAGCAGGATGCGTACTTTCGCCGGATGCTCGCTTGAATCACTCATGCCTATGCGCTGGTTCGCTATTGCACTTAAAAGGAGGGCGCCGGGAGCGTTTACCGCCCGGCGCCACCTCCTTTTGACTTAGCTGCTTAAATTTTTGGGATTACTTCAGGAGCTTTATTTTCGATTCAATGGTCCATCGCTCACATAGTTCTCCGGGAATTGCGGAGCGAAGTTCTCAAAAAAGTGAAATTTTTTTTGGAAACCGGGATTACACAGATTTCGCCGATGAAAATTCAGAAGGGCGAAAAGCGGGAATCTAAAGCTCTGTATCCGTGTTATCCGCGATCTTCGCGGTACCGAAGCCAGGAACGAGAAGGAGCCACCGCGACGCGCCGTCCCTATCTTTTCGGCACGAGAGAGCCGTTGCCTTCGTCGAGATAAATTGTGGAGCCGACGCGGGAGATTTGAAGCGATTGCCGCCACGTTCCAGCCGGGAAGTCCTTTGTCGCTCCAATTATCGTACTCTCCGCATTTGCCTGGGGGATGCTGCTGTCTTTCATTGCTTCGGAAAGAATTCGCCCGTCGAATTCCTTTGCTGTCGCAATTCCGAGGACGCGCAGGATCGTTGGCGCAAGATCGGCATTGCCGGTTGGCAAAACGTCCAGCTCGCCGCGGCGAAAATGCGGACCGGCGGCGATTAGTGTGTTGTGCATGTCGAACCGGCTCAGCGTGGCATGTGTCCCCTTCCCTGCAGCGCGTTGCCAGTCGGCGTCAATCATTCCCTGAACGCCGAATTGATTCTTTGCATCGCTCCAACGGAATGACATCACCACATCGGGAGCATCGATGGATTCGGGCGGATTCATCTTTGCTTGATTAAGATCGAACGTTCCTGGCAGTGCGTTTCGTGTGAAAATCACTCCGGCAAAATCCGATTGCTGCAAAAATTCGACCAGCCGACGCGTGAGCGCCTCGTCGTGCCCGACGGCATAGAAAAGGACGCTCCCGCCGTTGCCAGCGAGCATGATGTCTCCAAGCTTTGGCTGGTCGATGAATTCAGTCTTCGCGGCGAAGCCGGAGTCGTTCAAAATTTTTGGTAAGTCGATCGAGCGCTGGATAGTGGAGAAACCATGATCGGAAACGACAAAGATGTCCGTTGTTCCGCGCGCTTTCCGCCGATCTAGCGCCGCAAGAACAGTCGCGAGATTTTCGTCGGCGGCCTTAATCGCAGCCAGCGCCGATGGCGCTCCCGGGGCAGATTCGTGCTGCGTAAGATCGGGTTCGCCTAGCCAGAGGATCGAAAAAGCGGGGACTCCATCTTTCCAAAGCGAATCTGTGAGCGCTTTGGTCGTCCAAGTGTCCTGTTGTAAATGGCCGGGTGGAAACGTTCCAACCGCCGCAGTGATTGGAGCCAGTGCGCCGCTCGGCAGCGATTGGCCCGCGAATAGCGTGACGCTGTTTTTCGCGCGGACCTGCGAAGGTAGTGCAAGCGTCCCGTCCGCCACAGGACGGATTCGCCGTGGCGAACTTGCATTGTCTGCGAAAGGCAAGCCAGAGGCATGCCCTACACTGCGATCGAGTAGCAGCCCGACAGTTTTTGCAGCCGCAACCGCCGTGCGACCGCCCGCGCGTTGGACGAGTTCGGCAATCGTTGGAACGGAAATATATTTAGCGCGGAAGAGTTCATCGCCTTTCCTCACGACTGCTGGAATCTCGACGTCGATCGCGTGATGAGGGTCGATGTCCGGCCGATACATATGGTTTGCAATGATCCCGCTCCTGCCGGGATAAACCCCGGTGAGCATCGCCGCGCCGTTCACGATCGTCGCGCTGGGATACACGGCGTGGTGATTGCGAAAAGTGACTCCCTCGCGCGCGAGCTTCCAAAGCGTGGGCGTGTTTTGTTCGCTGACAAAATCCGGCCGCATCCCGTCCCAGACGATAACCACAACATGCCGGTCAGGTTTGGTGGATCCAGCCGCAACGGCAGATGCACAGAGAAGCCAGAAGAGCAACGAGATGATCCGCCGCATTTGCGAATCATAGAGTCAAGGAGCGGCGGTCTCCAGTCCGCCGTGCTTTCAAGGAGTGACGGCTTCCCAGCCGTCAATTCGGAAATCGACGGCTGCCCAAGCCGTCGCTCCTTGCGTTGGTCCGGCGGACTGTGACCACCGCTCCTTGAGCAGCGAAAGCAAGCGTGCGAAGTACCGTAATGCTAAAGATTCATTGGGCGGTTTATTTTTTGGGTACGGCGACCCTACTCGCCGCTCCGCTCATCCCCACTGCGCCGGGAACCAGCTGGCGATACAACATGACAGAAGAAATCGGCGCGGGCCTTGATATTCTCAACGCAAAAACAGACGCCGACGGCAAAATTCGCGCCCGAGTTTTGTATCGCATTGAGGGGACGGAAAATGTTGACGGGAAAGATCTTCTCAAGTTCGAAATGCACCGGGCCGGCGCCATCACCGACACAGACCTTCTCACAGTAGATGAACATGGAATAACTTGCTGGGCGCGGATTAATCTCGACGGCGAACTGATCAAATTTAATCCGCCGCAGACAATGATTGCCACACCGCTGAAGCGGGGCGCGGCCTGGAATTTCGACGGCCAAGCCGGCGATTTGAAAGTGCATCAGCGCTACGATGTGACCGGAGAAGAAAACATCGAGGCGCCGGCGGGCAAATTTCACACGTTCCATATTCATGGGGAGCAAAGCGCGCCGAGCCAAATGACAATAGACTGCTGGTTCGTGCCACGGATTGGAATTGTCAAAGAGGTCACCACAATGCGCGCTGCGAATGGCGATTTGCTTCAGCGCATTTCGCTCGAACTGGCCGAGCGCCCGAAAATCGAGAACAGACCCGAGGTGAAATCGGGAGCAGCGCCGAAGAGGCTTTCCGTCAGTCTCGCGCAGGAGCGGTTTGGCAAACCTAGCACGGTGTTTTCATCCGATACGCCCCAGATTTACGTGCGCTGGCAGGGGCAGCGTTTGCGAAAAGGCGCAAGAGTAAAGGCCGTGTGGATCGCAGAGAACATTGGCGAAGATTTTCCGCCAGATTACAAGGTGGACGAAGCCTCGGCTGTCGCTGAAAGCCCAACCGCACACGGCGCGTTCACGCTGACACGACCTGAAGACGGATGGGTGGTCGGCGATTACCGCGTGGAATTTTATATCGACGATGTTCTCGTTGACACGGTGAAGCTGAAAATTGCGCAGTGAACAGGAAGCGGCGACTTCTAGCCGCCGCATGGCGCTCTGGAGAGACACTCTTCCTTGAATTTTTGAATCCAAAGCAGCGCGTCGCCGCATCAGAATGACAGGAGGCATACTTCACATGAAGAAGATCGCGATTCTTTTTCTCGCGGCCTGCGTCGTTCTGCCTGCTGGATGCCGATGGCCGGGAATTCGAGGCAACGGCATGATTAAGACCGAGGAACGCGCAATCGGCGCTTTTACTAACATCGATGTCAGAGGCGCCTTTGTAATCGAATGGCAGAATGAAGCGCCCGCGCTTCGCATCACGACGGACGAAAATCTGTTTCCTTACATCGATAGCAGCGTTTCCGGCGACACACTTCGCCTGCGTGTGCGCGAGCATGTCTGGCCCACCCATGAAATCAACGTTGTTATCTCGAGCCCGACGCGGACAGCAGCCAGGATCAGTGGCGCGGTAAAGCTTACCGCGAAGCAGTTGAGCGGACCAAGATTCGCGTTGGAATCCAGCGGCGCATCGCGCGTCTCACTCGAAGGGAACGTTAACCAGCTTCTGGTTGATATGACCGGCGCAAGCGAGCTGGCAGCGAGCGCCTTGCAAACGAAAACCGCCGAAATCTCCACCACCGGCGCAGCCGACGCAGAGGTCGCAGTCGCCGAGACGTTAAAGGTGGCAATCACCGGCGCGGGCAAAGTCACCTACTCCGGCAATCCTCCGACCATAGAAAAACACATCAGCGGCGCGGGATCTATTCGGCACAAAGAGTGAGGCTGTAAAGGCAAACACCCAACGCTCAACGCCGAACATCCAACGTCCAACCTCAGCGGCGATTTGCTCCCGAAGGCCTTGGAAGTTGGGAGTTGGACGTTGAGCGTTGGGCGTTTGCTGTACAACTTGCATCACAAGAAAGAGATCGTCGCAAATGCCCAGAACCAAGTTCGTTTTGATCGGCAGTGGCTTAGCCGGCGGGTTGCTCGCAGCCTACCTGGGCCGGCGCGGATACCATGTCGATCTCTACGAGCGGCGCGCGGACCCGCGCGAAGGAAACATCGTCGGCGGGCGCTCGATCAATCTGGCCATTTCAACGCGCGGAATTCACGCGCTGGAAGAGATCGGCGTCGCCGATGAAGCGTTGCAGCATGCCATTCCCATGCGCGGCCGAATGATTCACGATAAATCCGGCGTACTGCATTTCACGCCGTACGATGTCGATCCGAAAAAGTGCATCAACTCGATCGGCCGCGCCTCACTCAATACCACGGTGATCGAAGCGGCGCAGCGTTATCCGAATGTGCGCGTGCATTTCAACAATCGCTGCACCGACGTAGATCTTGACCTGGCGGTTGCTCATCTGGAAACGGCAAATCGCCCGGCGACGGCCCGCGGCGATGTAGTGATCGGCGTCGATGGCGCCTTCTCGGCGGTGCGCAAATCGATGCAGCGAGAAATCCCCAACTTTCAGTACCACGAAAGTTATCTCGCGCACGGCTACAAGGAATTGACTATCCCGCCCGGACCGGATGGCTCATGGCGAATCGAAAAGAACGCCCTCCACATCTGGCCACGGAAAAGTTTCATGATGATCGCCCTGCCGAATCCAGATGGCTCGTTCACCTGCACGCTCTTTTGGGAATTTGAAGGGCCGCGCAGTTTTGCCACCACTAAGACTGATGACGATGTCCGCCTGTTTTTCGACGAGGAATTTCCAGACGCCATGCCGCTCATGCCGACGTTGCTCGAAGATTTCCGGCAAAATCCAACCGGCTCGCTCGTGACGATCCGGTGCGCGCCATGGTTTTACCACGATAAAGTTTGCCTGCTCGGCGATGCCGCGCATGCCGTCGTTCCGTTTTACGGCCAAGGCATGAACGCCGCGTTCGAAGATTGTGTCGTGCTCGACGAATGCCTGGAAGAATTTACGAACGACCGCCAGCGCGCGTTCGCGGAATACTTTTCTCGGCGCAAGGAGAATGCCGATGCGCTTGCCGATCTCGCGATTGGCAATTTCATTGAGATGCGAGACAAAACCGCGTCGCGCGCCTTCCGCGCAAAAAAGAAGCTCGATCACTTCCTCGAAGGCGCACTGCCGGGGATTTATCTTCCGCTTTACACGATAGTCACTTTTACACGAATACCCTATTCCGTGGCCGCGAAGCGCGCCCGGGCGCAGGACACATTGGTTTACACGAGCTTGCTTGTCATTTCCGCGATTCTGATCGGCGTGGCAGTCTTTCTTGTCGCCCACTGACGCTTACGTGTGAATTCGGTAATGATTTTCAATTGCGGGCACCCGAGCAC
>QHOF01000294.1 GCA_003219335.1 Verrucomicrobiota bacterium
CGGGCACCGAAGGGGCGCAACGAGACCGGCGTCTGGTGGCGCCGCCACGACGAATACGACCAAGCCGCGCGATAGAGTAGTGGAGGGGACATAAATATGAATCGCGTCACACATTTTGAGATTTACACGGACGATCCGGAAGCGGTGCAGCCGTTTTATCGGGATGTCTTCGGGTGGAAGTTCCAGAAATTTGAAGGTGGCCCGATAGAGTATTGGCTTGTCACGACAGGCGATGACAAGGAGCCAGGAATCAATGGCGGCCTCACGCGCCCGCGCGAAGGACAAAGTCCCGGCACGCTGAACACGATCGCCGTTTCATCGCTCGATCAATCGATAAAAAAGATTGAGCAAGCTGGCGGAAACATCTGCGTGCCGAAAATGGCGATTCCGAAAATCGGCTTGCTCGCGTATGCGCAAGACCCAGCCGGCAATGTTTTCGGAATCATCGAGCCCGACACGAACGTGAAATAATCGAAAGGAGAAAAATCATGTCCGTAAACGCAATCCGACTTCATCGAGTGCTCCGTGCAGCGCCGGAGAAAATTTACCGCGCGTTTCTGGATCCCGAAGCGATGGCTAAATGGCTTCCGCCAAACGGATTCACCTGCAAGGTCCATCACATGGACGCGAAAGTCGGTGGCAGTTACAAAATGTCGTTTACGAATTTCACCACGGGTAAGAGCCATTCCTTTGGCGGAAAATACGTTGAACTGACGCCGCACGAACGCATTCGCTACACGGACAAATTTGACGATCCGAACTTGCCCGGCGAAATGCAGACCACGATCACGCTGAAACCCGTTTCGTGCGGGACGGAACTGAAGATCGTGCAGGAAGGCGTGCCCGCTGTCATTCCCGCCGAAGCGTGCTATCTTGGCTGGCAGGAATCGCTGACGCTATTGGCGAAACTCGTCGAAGCTGAAATTCCCGATTCGTAGTGAAACTACAATGAAGATTCCTTTCACCGGTGGCTGCTCCTGCGGCGCGATTCGTTACGAAGTTACTGCTGAGCCGATTATGATGTTCAAATGTCATTGCCGTGATTGCCAGCAGGTGACCGGTGGCGGATTCGCTCCCGGCATGTTGCTACCGCGAGAGGCATTTCGATTCACCCGCGGACAATTACGCTACCATTTCACGCCGAGCATCAGACGGGGAAAGCACAAACGCGGTTTTTGTCCCGAATGCGGTTCCCGAATTACCGGAGGCGAATTTGAAGAAGGGGAATCGCCGTTTGTGGGAATACTAGCCGGCACTCTGGATGATCCGAGTTGGTTCCAACCGCAAATGGATATTTTCGTTTCGGACGCGCAACCGTGGGACCAAATGGATCCCGCGATTCCGAAATTCGAGCAGTATCCGCCGATACCAGCAAAGAAGTAGACACGAATTTCACGAACCGGCACGAATTGTGGCATTGGCGTGCCTGCCGGATGGAATACGCGCTGGGAAGCACATGCCACTAATCGGCTCGGATTAATTCCACTGTTCCGAGATTCGTGACAATTCGCGTAATTCGTGTCTCGCAGAATGCCTCATGAGCACGGAGAGAATGCACGTAAGAAATGCTGAAGAGCGGGAGATCGATCACCTGGCGAGGCTCTGGTATGAGGGCTGGCAGGACGCCCACGCGCAGATTCTTCCAGCCGAACTGCGCCGGCTGCGCGCGTTGGACGGCTTTAGACAGAGACTTCAAGCAGCGCTTCCCAATACGCGGGTCGTGGGACCGCGCGGCGCGCCCTACGGGTTCTGCATCACGAAGGGGGACGAGTTCTATCAGATATATGTCTCGGCGCATGCGCGAGGTTCGGGCGCCGCGGGTGCATTGATGGCTGATGCAGAGGCTCGCCTCGCGAAGAGCGGCGTCGAGACCGCCTGGCTGGCGTGTGCGATCGGCAATCATCGAGCTGCACGGTTCTATGAAAAATGTGGTTGGCGTCGTGTCGGTGTCGCCACTTACCAAGCGGAAACATCCACCGGAACTTTTCCGCTCGAAGTGTGGCGATACGAAAAAAGACTGGCATTCGCAATATGAGTGGGTGTCTGGGGAATTATTGTGAAGCAGCAAATATTATTCGTTCAGGGAGGCGGAGCGGGAGCTTACCAAGCTGACCGGCAATTGGTCGTGTCTTTGCGCAGTGCTCTTGGAACCGCCTACGAACTGCTCTATCCGAAGATGCGGCACGAGAGCGATCCCGACTATCAGAATTGGAAACCCCGAATGGGAAAAGAGCTGGCCAGGTTGG
Organism: Verrucomicrobiota bacterium; assembly: GCA_003219335.1. GTDB lineage: Bacteria > Verrucomicrobiota > Verrucomicrobiia > Chthoniobacterales > UBA10450 > Udaeobacter. Next base: position 2,247 of record QHOF01000294.1, read on the forward strand.
AAAACAGCGTGATTCTCGTCGGGCATTCTCTCGGTGACTCCTTCCTGTTGAAATATCTTTGCGAAGAGAAGATTGAAAAAATCATTGCTGGAATTTTTCTCATCGCGACGCCTTATTGGGACGGTAATGGCTGGCAATATCAGTGATATGAGGCAGTCGCATTGCCAAATGACCTTGTTTCGAAACTGCCAAGCGAGACGCCAATATTCCTTTACCACAGCCGCGATGATGAAATCGTGCCATTCGCGCACCTGGCCCTCTATGCAAAAAAGCTGCCACAGGCCATTATTCACGCCCTCGATGGGCGCGGACATCAGTTAAGTAACGATTTGGCTGAAGTAGGGGCGGATATCAAGAGTCTATAATGAACTCACGCGAATTGATTCCAGTGTTGGCAGAGTCGTGAGCCTTATCAGATTCGTGACGATTTGTGCAATTCGTGTCTCTCGAAGATATGTCCTGAAAGCTTTCGTTCGTTCGTCGTAGAGGTGAAGCGAGGAGAAAACAAGATGCAAAAAATCACTCCATTTTTGTGGTTCGATGCTCAGGCCGAGGAGGCAGTGAAGTTTTACACGTCGATCTTCAAAAATTCCAAGATCGGCAGGATTCTCCGCTACGGTGAAGAAGCGGCGAAAGTTTCAGAAAGCGGCCAGCCGGTGGGGTCGGTGCTGACCATTGAATTCGAGCTCGAAGGCCAGAAATTCGTAGCGCTCAACGGTGGTCCGCAGTTCAAGTTTAACGAATCAGTTTCCTTCGTTGTGAACTGCGAGACCCAGCAAGAAGTGGATTATTACTGGCAGAAACTCACTGCTGACGGCGGCCAGGAATCAGCGTGCGGTTGGCTCAAGGACAAATTCGGCGTGTCGTGGCAGGTCACTCCAACGGTTTTGATCGACATGTTGCACGACAAGGATGCCGAAAAATCCGAAAGAGTCATGAAAGCGATGCTTCAAATGAAGAAGATCGACGTCAAAACGCTGAAGGAGGCATACGAAGGATGATTTGGTTCAGGGCACTGTTTCTAAGACTTCACCCACTAAACACATGAAACGACACGAAAGCTTACAGTGAGTTTCTCTTTCATTTGCGTCATTCGTGTGTTTCGTGGACATAAATTCAAGCTATGAGCAACATACGAGTTTTGGTCGGCACAAGGAAAGGCGCGTTCATCCTGACATCGGATGGCGCGCGCAAACGATGGAAGGTCAGCGGCCCGCATTTCGCTGGCTGGGAAATTTATCACGTGAAAGGATCGCCGGTTGATCCGGAGCGGATTTATGCATCGCAAACGAGCGGCTGGTTTGGACAGATGATTCAGCGCTCAGATAACGGCGGCAAAAATTGGATGACGCCCGGCAGCAGCCCGGAGGAACTCAAAAGCACCGACGGCATGCCCAAAGGCGAAAGCAACAAGTTCGTTTACGATACGTCTCCCGAGAC
>QHOF01000295.1 GCA_003219335.1 Verrucomicrobiota bacterium
GCGGAAACGGGGCACCTTGTGATTGGAACTATGCACACCAACGACGCGCCAACCGCCATTGGGCGAATTATTGATGCCTTTCCAAAAGAGGGTCAGCAGTTCGTAAGTGCCCAACTTGCGTGGTCGTTGTTGGGAGTGGTGTGCCAGTATCTCCTGCCGCGAAGCGGCCAGTCAGGCCTGGTTTTGGCCTCGGAATTGTTGACGGTGAACTCGGGAATCGAGGCGTGTATCCGGGCCGGGCGGCTTTCGCAGATACCGGGACTGATTCAAATCGGCGCTAAGGACGGCATGCATACCGTGGACGATAGTCTTATCGAGCTGCTTCTGGCCGACCGCATCAGTCTCATGGACGCGCTGGCTCACGCGAGGGACCCCAACTTTGTAAAGGAGCAATTCCAGCAAGCGTTGCGGAGCAAGCGAAAAGGGTGGTTTGCGGGAATTCTCGGCAAATGAAATGCCGACCTTCGCACTTTCGATTTGATTTCGCCATCTTTATTGACATACTCAAGACGCGGGGTGGAGCAGCCTGGTAGCTCGTCAGGCTCATAACCTGAAGGTCGCTGGTTCAAATCCAGCCCCCGCAACCAATCTTCTTCTATCGGAGCGCGTTGAGTCGCTAATCGCGTTTGCTTTCGTCCTCACCGCGACTTCGTTGATGTGTGAGCGGGAAAATTTTTGTCGGCACGGCCAGCTGGTCGGATCCAGGTTTTGTCGAGCGTTGGTATCCGAAGAAATTGCCGGCCGGCGAGCGGCTCGGCTGGTACGCGCAGCATTTCGAATTAGTCGAGGTAAACTCGACGTTTTATTCCGTGCCGGAGCCGCGAATGGTCGAGCGCTGGTGCGCAGCGACGCCGGATGACTTCACGTTTGATGTGAAAATGCATCAACTGTTTTCATTTCACTCTACGCCGGCAAAACTGTTGCCGCCGGAGTTGCAAAAGCGCGCGGAGACAGACGCGAAAGGCAACGTCAAACCGACGCCGGATGTGCAGAAAGCGCTGCTGAAAACTTTTCTGCGTTCGATCTCGATTGTTCGCGACGCTGGAAAGCTGGGTCTATTACTTCTGCAACTTTCGCCGGCATTTTCTCCGCGGAAACATGAGCTCGGCGAGCTCGAGCCGCTCATCAGGATGCTGAGCGGCTACGATCTGGCGATTGAGTTTCGCAACCGCAACTGGGCGGTCGGCGATCAATTGGAATCGACGATCCATTTTCTTCGGGAGCATCGCGCAATTTTTGTGAACGTGGACGCGCCGGCATCGGATCATTTCACGGTCATGCCCTCGGACATCGACAAAGTGACGAACTCGAGAGCCGCATATCTGCGGTTACATGGACGCAACGCGAAGGCTTACATCAGCGGTAAAACAGTGGCTGCGCGTTTCGATTACGATTACAACGATCAGGAAATCGCAGAAGTCGCGGAGCGCAGCAAGAAACTGGCGCAAAAAGCGCGCGAGACGCACGCGATTTTCAACAACAACAATCTTGATTACGCGCCGCGTGCTGCGCTTCGTCTGCGCAAAGCGCTGGGCCAAATCGTCAGCGGGCCGGCGCAGACACTGGAATTATTTTAGATGTCTCAACCTCGTTACTGCGTGTGCTGAGCGGTCAGCAAAGAAAACGTCCAACGCTCAACGTCCAACGTTCAATGCTGAAGTAGGGTCATTCTTGCTGCTCCAGACCGGAGAGAGCTCCGTAATTCGAATATTGGGCGTTTGACGTTGGGCGTTCGGCGTTTTTCTGCCAAGTTGGTGAACTTTGAAAGCAGGGGACCCACAGGCGACAGCCGAGCCGACTTACGAATCACGATTGCCGAGGCCGTTGGCGCGGTGGAAGCGCTGGCTGGTCGCACATCACATGACGTTGGTTGCGATCGCGGACACGCCGCACTCCATCGCCCTCGGGTCGGCCATTGGAATTTTTTTCGGGTTCACGCCGCTGTATCCACTGAAGACATTGCTTTCAATTGCTGTGGCGTGGATTTCCCGCTGTAATAAGATCGCGGCCGCGATCGCGGTCACTGTGCACGATGTGGTGATCTGGGCGATGCCGGCGATCTATCTTGCCGAATACCATCTGGGGTGCTGGACTTTGCACCGCTCGCCGGCCCAGCGTGTGCATTTTCGCCAATTTGGGTTGCGCGATTATATGCACTGGCACGTATTTTCACGGGTTGTTTGGCCCACCTTTTGGCCCGCGTTTGTTGGCTCGCTCTTCCTCGCGATTCCTTCAGCGATGCTCGTTTATTTTCTCATGCGCGTGCTGGTCAGTCGCGCGCGAACATCGCAAAAAAGCTGAGCAGGTCGCAGCCGCACTGTATGTGCATTTCTAGCACTGTGGCGCGCCGAGTTTTAGCTTGTTGCAGGAAACAAAAGCGGCGCGGCAGCGCCGCACTCCCAAACGCAAGCGTATTGAGGGCGGAAACTGCCGCCACGTTTTTGAGTGCGGCGGTGCTCCGCCGCTTTCTATTGCTCCAAGCTGAGCTCTGTCCTTTGCTAGACCTGCGAAAGCCAAAGCCGTTTGCGAATCAAGACGCGCCGATTAAGGTGCTGCCATTCCAGGGAGTTTTATGCATTCGTCACGTCGAGTTCTCATTGTTTTTCTAACGTTTCTTGCGAGCGCGTCCGTTCTTCGCTCGGCGTTTGCGGCGCGGGCGTATCTTATTGCCGACGCGCAAACGGGCTACATTTTGGAAGAACAAGACGCTAGGAGAAAACTGCAAGTCGGCAGCCTCACCAAGATCGCCACGGCGAGCGTCGTGCTCGATTGGGCGGAGCGAAAGTCCGGCGATCTGAATCAGGTCGTGACTATTCCGCAATCGGCGTTTCAGGGAATAACCGAAAATCCAATCAGTTTTCAACCGGGCGACAGCATCACATTGCGCGATCTTCTTTACGCCGCGCTTGTTCAATCCGACAACATCGCCGCCTACACACTGGCGTACCATGTTGGCTCGCAGGTGGAATCGCTCCTGCCCGGCGAGACGGGTTCGAAGCTGACGCCAGTCGATGCGTTTGTTGCCCAGATGAACGCGCTGGCCAAACAGTTGAAAATGGAACGCACACGTTTTGTTAACCCGCACGGCGTCGGTTACAAGGTGCGACCCCTGCCGTACTCGACTGCGGAAGACATGGCGCGTCTGACTCGATACGCAATGAACAAGGCGAGCTTTCGTTTTTATGTGTCGCAAA